>CAYOSZ010000119.1:0-6930 GCA_964406715.1 uncultured Ignavibacteria bacterium
CCCTGAATATATTATGCATATCCCTTATTTCTGAGGAAATTCACTCTATTCATATTGTTCATTATAATAATTAATGCTCCCTTGTCAAGCTTTATTTAGGGGATTTCCTTATTATTGAAGCTTGGCTTGGGAAAAGAAACCCCCTTTATCCCCCTTGTCAGGGGGACGAAAAGCAGATACACTCGTTTGTTATAACTGACTTTCCCAGACGGTGAAATGACTTTAAGCGACAAGAAGTAGGGGCAATTCATGAATTGACCCTACAAGATTCATATTGGGTTTCTGCAAACAGGTTTCGAAGTTTACGTCAGTGAAGTAGCTGGGAACTGACAAAGACTCACATCCTCTGAGCATTACCTTCATACATGTGCTTTTAATCCCCTTTAATCCCCCTTTATTAAAGGGGGAATATTCGTTTCACCAACGCTTTATGCACGGTAGCCGTATGGCAATAGAGTCAAAACGTATAAATAATTGCTTGACAAATCCGATAGCTTGTATTAAGCTAAATAAATTGGCTTGCCATCGAGGTTTTTGGAAAAAAGCTTTTAAGGGCAAGCCCCTGGAGTCTTTGACCACTAAAGCTTAAGTTGGACAGTCGAAGGAGAGGAAAGCTTTTTGATCCCTTCAGATTGAACTCTCCACAAAACATTTCAATTCTGTAAAAAGTCAAGAAAGACTGGTGATGACTGTGACCATGACGATAGATGAAGAAATTCAAACGGTGGCAAAGTATGAGGGACTTGATCCGGCCTTCATCCGGAAAGGGGTGGAAGAGGGGACCATCGTAATTTTGAAAAACAAAGTGCATCACTGGTCAAAACCGGTGGGAGTGGGTAAGGGGTTGAAGACCAAGGTAAACGTGAACTTGGGGACTTCCCCGGACCGGATCGACTATGACTTGGAGATCGAAAAGGTCAAGCTCTCCATGGAATTGGGGGCGGATACGGTGATGGATCTCTCGACCGGAGGGGAGATACGAAACCTGCGGGTTAAGGTTATAAAGGAATCGAAGATTCCGGTGGGAACGGTTCCCATATATGAGACAGTCTGCCGGCTGGCTCAGAACGGAAAAACCATTTTGGAGATGACCAAAGAATCACTCTTTTCGGTCATCGAGGATCATCTCAAATCCGGGGTGGATTTTCTCACCCTGCACTGCGGGCTGACCAGAAGGGCTCTTCCCATTATCGATGAGAAGAAGAGAACCACCGGCATCGTCAGCCGGGGAGGGTCCTTTCTATATAGATGGATGAAGCATAACAACAAAGAGAATCCCCTGTATGAGTATTACGACGAGCTTCTGGACATGACTAAGGAATATAACGCCACTCTGAGCCTGGGGGACGGGTTAAGGCCCGGCAGCATAGCCGATTCCACCGATCGCACCCAGGTGGAGGAGCTTCTGATATTAGGGGAGTTGGTGGAAAGAGCAAGAGAAAAGGGTGTGCAGGCGATGGTGGAGGGTCCCGGACACATTCCCATTCACGAGATCGAAGCCAACGTGCTTCTGGAGAAGAAACTATGTGGCGGGGCGCCCTTTTACGTGCTTGGTCCTTTGGTGATAGACTGTGCCCCTGGATATGACCACATCGTCTCTGCCATCGGCGGAGCGGTGGCAGCATCCGCCGGGGCGGATTTTTTATGCTATGTCACCCCCTCCGAACATCTGGGCTTGCCCGATCTGGAGGACGTCAGAGAGGGAATCATTGCCTCCCGGATCGCCGCCCACGCGGCGGATATCGCCAAGGGGGTGAAAATGGCAGATCAGCAGGATAATCTCATCTCCCAGGCAAGAAAGAACTTCGACTGGGAGAAGATGTTAGCCTTAAGCTTAGATCCCAAAAGAGCAAAGAAAAAGAGGGGAAAGGTGGAACAGGACTTCAAGAAATGTACCATGTGTGGCCAGTTCTGCGCCATGCGGGAGGATATGATTTAAGTGAATGCTTGATCTTGAACTCAGAAAATAAAAGGTCCTTTAACCATTCAAACAATGGAGGAAACGATGAGAGATAAGCCCTCTTTCATCCCCACAGCTTTGGCGGTCTTCTTAGGCGTGCTGTGCCTGGTTTTTTATTCTTCCTCATCCTTTGCCCAGATCGATCGTTCAGGCAAGATGGATACCTGTCGGATATTCGTATCTCAGGATGAAAAAAGCAACCAGGTTATGGCATCCGTTCACGTTTTCAATGACCAAGACTTAGCTGCCATGACCCTGCCCTTTAGTTACGGCAACGGGAAGACCCCCATCAAATGCGACTCCATCACATTCTGGAATACCAGGTGCGAGCGTTTCGACATGAAGAACGAATTGGTGGACACTGTGAACCAGACGGTGCTTCTAGGCTTGATCGCCGACATGTCCGGACAGAAACCTCCCATGAAAAAAGGAGACGGGGAGGTAGCCAGACTGTATTTCTCCTTTCCCAAAGGTGCGAAATTCCAGGATTTCTATTTGGATACCACCTGGGTCAAGCCCTTTAACGTGCTGAAGTTCATCACCCCGGAAGTGAAGGGCATCTATCCTGCGTTTGATAATTCCAAAGCATTGATAAAGGGCGGAATTCCTCTTACTTCCGCCACGGAAAAGAAAGCTGAGACCCCGTCGAAGACGGAAAAAGAGGCGGAGGCGGAAAAAGCCTCAAAGCCGGAGGGAAAGGAAGGAGAATAACAGTCGAGACAAACGATTGCAGATAACCGGCTGTTTCGCTTGAGCTTAAACATTTTTTTGGTAAAGCCAAAGCCCCCCACTTATCTGATAAGGGAGGGTAGCTCATTCAGATTCATCCTGCGATCAGACGGGAGGAGACGTTTAGCGGGAAGGGATGGGTTAAGCATCCACTTTCAAACCGACAAAGAGAAAAATAATCATCCGGATGAAAGGGGATTTTAAATATTATAAGTCGAATGAACCTCATCCATTCTGATGAAGCGGTCGCCTCCGTTGTCAATACTTCACGGAAATCGGATTCTTTGAAGGACGTATGGTAATGATTTGCAGTTGAATATTACACAAAGGTTTCGATTGACAAATTCAGCATAATAGTTATATTGATATAGAGAAGGCTGTTACTTCATTTGAACTGAACTCTCATTTTTGGAATAAATCAAGCTTGCAGGAAGGCTTGCCCTTCTGCCTTATCTGAAAGCCTTAATCAATCGTTTACGAATCGAAAGGATCGGAACTAACCGGGGTTAACGGAGGCAAAAGTGAAAATCTCAAAAATTCCATTAGCAGCGTTGTTGTTATTCTGTGTTTTGGTTTTTGCCATCCCGGCCGTATCGGCGCAACAGGTCATGCAGGCTCGAATTCATCTTGCCGATAAGGCGCAGATGAAGGATGTCGTCGGACTTCAACTGGACATCGCCTACGTGGAATACGGGCAGTACGTCGATATCATCACCCACCAGGAGGAGATCGACCAGCTTCGCTCCTGGGGATACGAGGTGGAGGTGGTACACGAAGAGTTAGTGGCTTTCTAACAGAGCAGATTGGACCTAACCAAGGACATGGGCGGATACCATACTTACAGCGAGGTTATGGTGGCTTTGGATTCCATGCATACCCTTTATCCTTCCATCACCACCGCCAAGATGGATATCGGCCACAGCTTGGAGGACAGCGTCATCTGGGCCATCAAGATCTCAGATAATCCGGACGTGGATGAGGACGAGCCGGAGGTCTTCTACAACAGTTTGATTCATGCGCGTGAGCCCGCCGGCATGGAGGTGCTTTTGTACTTCATGTGGCATCTTCTGGACAACTACGGGAGCGATCCCGAGGCTACCCATCTGGTGAACGACCGGGAGCTGTGGTTTGTGCCGGTGGTCAATCCGGAGGGGTACTGCTATAACGAATACCACGATCCGGGCGGTGGCGGAATGTGGAGAAAGAATCGGCGAAACTGCGGAGGAGGAGACTGGGGAGTGGATTTAAATCGCAACTGGGGATATATGTGGGGATACGATGATGAAGGCTCGAGCCCCTATTGCTGGGACGAAACCTATCGGGGATCGGGACCATTTTCCGAGCCGACCACACAGGTGATGAGGGATTTCATACTGAGCCGGAACTTTGTGATGTCGTTGGACAACCACACTCACGGTGAATGGCTGCTTTATCCCTGGGGTTACGATTACATATATACTCCGGACCACAATCTGTTTGTGGCCATTACAGAATCCATGGCAGTTTTCAACGGATATACCCCGGCTACATGCTGGGAGGCCATGTATCCGGTGAACGGGGGGAGTTTCGATTGGGAATATGGAGAATTGGGAATCATAGGTGTCTCCCCGGAAATCGGAAACAGCGACGACGGATTCTGGCCTCCACCTGGCAGGATACCGGTCTTAAACCAGCTCATGCTCGAACCCAATTTGTTGTGGGCCGAGCTGGCGGATAATCCATATAAAATACTCCCGCCAAGCTCACCAGTCTTGGTTCCCATAGACAGCGTAAGCCCCGACTATACCGTCTTTTGGTCTCATCATGATACTTTGAATCCGGCAACCGTCTTCGAATTGATGGAGATGTCCGGATTCGAAAGGGTCACCTATGACGTGGAGGGCGATTATTCAGACTGGGAGCTGGATGGCTTCAGCATCTCCACCGCCAGAAACCACTCCCCCACTCACAGTTTCTACTCCGGGGAGGACGACAGGTTGAATAATACGGTCACCGGAGCCAACAGCATCAACGTTCAGCCCGGCGACAGCCTTAAGATGTGGTGCTGGTATAACATTGAGGAAAATTGGGATTACGCTTATGTGGAGATCTCCACTGACGGGGGCAGCATTTTCTTCTCCATCCCGGGAAACATCACCACCACCTACAATCCTCATGGAAATAACCTGGGGAACGGAATCACCGGCTCATCCGGAGGCTGGGTGGAGGGGAAATTCAATCTGGCTGACTATGTGGGACAACAGGTGTACCTCCGTCTGCGTTACGTAACCGACGGCTACGTGACCGAGGAAGGATTCTATGCAGACGACATCTTCCCGGTAGAAGGATTCGAAACTGTTGTCACCCTTTCCAATGCCATCGTCGATACGTTCTATCAGATCACCGGGCAGGAGGAAGGAACCTACTTCTACAAAGCCCGGGCAAAGGATGCGCAGGATCAGTGGGGAGCCTGGAGTAACATTGAGGACGCTGTGGTTGGTGAGGAATTCGTGCGGGGGGATGCCAACGGAGACGGAACTATAACCGTAAGCGACGTGATTTACCTGATCAATTACCTTTACCGGGGAGGAACGGTTCCTGATCCACCCGCAGCCGGAGATACCAACAGCGACGGTCAAACAAATGTGGGAGATGTTGTGTATTTAGTTAATTACCTTTTCCACGGAGGACCTCCTCCTTAAAAAAGGATGATCTGAGGTATAAATTAAAGAGAATGTTCAAAGCCCAGGAGCGGGTTGTCTGAGTTTCCCTTTATTACCCCCCTTTAAAACCCCCTTTTATTCAGACACCTGCTCCTTTTTTTATTCCTAAAAGTAACCCGCCTGCGGAAAACCGGTTACAGCCGGGGTCATGTGGATAGGTTCTTTTCCCCTATCGGAAATTTCAGAATGCTCAAAATTAAATCAAGAGTCTAACCGGATAATCAAACAAACAGGATGGATTTTGTCGTATTAAAGGTAAAATTATTGAAAATATAAAGAGGTTTTCATTCCGAGGAACGATCCATGAGCATAAAGTCGAAAAAAGCCGGAACGGTGGTATCACTTTTAATCGTATGCCTTCTGATATTTCCTGCTTTCCCGGCACAACCATGCGAAGGAACCGCTCAATCAAAAGACAACTGTTGTTGCTGCTGCTGCGAGAACTCCGTATCGTTCTCACCGGAGGATGATGCCCAAAAGCACGATTATCCTTGCCAGATGGCTGAAGAACAACCAAGGGAGAACTCCCCCGCCGTAATCTCTTCAAATCACCTCAGCAGCCCGGAAACCTCCCTTTTGACGGTTGAAGCTGAAGGATTATTCGAAGATCATCAGATTCGGCCTACAGAATTATCTCCCCCCACTCTTTTTCTACCCAGCCGAGATCAACCGCTTTATATTCTCCACTCTTCTTTTCTCATCTAATTCCTCAGGTTTAAAGACGTGAATTGATTGTCCCGCTAAAGGCGGGATGGTGTATTGTCTTTTGACCTGAGGAGGTAGAATTGAGAAAAACATTTTTAGCCTGCGGGCTGGCAGTTTTCCTGAGCCTGGTTAATCCAGTATCCGGATCGAGCCCGGCGCAGGAATTGATCTTAGATTCTCTCATAACCGAGACCTTAGGAGCCAATCCGGACCTTTCTGCCGTCAGGCTTCGGTATGAAACTTTCGAGGCCAGGGTGCCTCAAGCCGGATCATGGCCCGACCCGATGCTTAAAGCCACCCTTTCCAACCTGCCTACAGATTCCTGGGCATTGGACCGGACTCCCATGAGTGGAGTTGAGCTGATGCTGACCCAGAGCGTTCCATTTCCCGGAAAGTTGGGGCTTAAGAAGAATGTTGCCCGGAATATAGCTGAAAAGGCTTTTAAAGATTATGAGTCTACCAGAGATTTTGTCATCAGTGAACTGAAACAGAACTATTATCAACTCTATTTGCTCCAGAAATCGATTGAGATAACCCGGAGAAACAAAGAGCTGCTTCGGGATTTTGCCGACATTGCCTCAACCAGATATTCGGTGGGAAAAGGTCTCCAGCAGGATGTGCTGAAAGCCCAGGTGGAGGTGTCCAGGATGACGGATAAGCTTCTGTCCCTGGAGGAGGCGAGAAAAGCGGTTAAAGCTAAGATAAACGTCCTGCTTAATCGCACACCTCAAGATCCTTTAGGAAAACCGGAAGACCTTAATTTTCGTCAGTTGGACTATTCGGAGGAAGAACTCCAGAATATGGCGCTTGGTTCAAATCCTTCCTTGCAGGGGA
>CAYOSZ010000120.1:0-546 GCA_964406715.1 uncultured Ignavibacteria bacterium
AACAGCCTCTCTTTGAGTTGGTAACCTAAAAAGATCACCCTTCGTTTGTACTTCATGTCCAGGTCGTTTATGAACCTTCCGCCCGGCTGGGAGTAATGCGCTCTCATATCCTCGTAGCAGGGATAAACGCCGTTGACCCTTTCCGAGACGGTGTTCTTCTTGTAGGTCAGCGAAACGCCCCACCGGTTGTACTCGGCTCCCACGGCTTCCAGCTCGGGCACTTTCTTTTTCAAAAACTCTACGTCCTCGTCGGTGAAACGAATTCTCCTTCCCTTGCCCAAACCCTGATAGGGAATGGAAGACTGCCCCCCCCACATCACCACTATGTCTTTGCCCATCCCGTGTTGGGCTTTGTTTAAAGACCTTTTCATTCCCTCTCCGAAGGCCAGGAGCATCACGATGGAGATGGTGCCCCAGACAATGGCCATCAGGGTGAGGATTATCCTCTTTCTCTGCTTTTTCAAATCCCGCAGGAAAAGCTTAAATATCAAAAGTCCTTTCATTTCCTTCCCACTCGACTAAGCGAGTCGGATAGCTCTTCGGGCA
>CAYOSZ010000120.1:556-6914 GCA_964406715.1 uncultured Ignavibacteria bacterium
GGAGATCAATCCCACCAGTCCCAGAATACCTATGGCGATTAAAGCCGCGGACGGGGTGATCTGAGGCGTTCCCATGTATTCCTCCAATTTGAGAAACGGGAAGACCTTCACCACCAAAAGAGAAAACAGAAATCCTATGGTGCCGCCCACAAAAGTTATCACCAGGGTCTCGAAGATGAACTGGGACAGAACGTGGACTTTCTTGGCGCCCAGAGACATCTTGATCCCCACCTCCTTGGTCCTCTCCTCCACCACCACGTGCATGATGTTGGATACACCGATGCCGCCCACGATCAGGGTGGCGGTGCCGATTACCACCAGGAATATCCGGAAAGCCAGAAAGAAATAGGTTAAGAATTTCTGCATTTCGGTGGTGTCCCACATGGACAGAGCTTCTGAGTCCTCCGGATCGAACTTATATTTTTTGCCCAGAACCTTATAGACTTGCTCTTTCACCATTTCGGTCTGTCTAGGATCCTTGGGTTTGAAGATGATGTCGTTCACGTATCTGTAGCCGTACATGGTGGCGAAGGTGGTGGCGGGTATGAAAGCTTTGTTTTCATCCCGGCCGCTGTAACTGGAGTCCTGTTCCTTCTCCTTCATCACCCCTACCACCAGGAAGGGGACATTGTCGATGATGATGTACTTGCCGATGGCTTCCTCTTCTCCGAACAAATCCTTTTTTAGCTGATCCCCGATGAAAACCACTCTCTTCTTGTTCTCCAGGTCGATCTTGTCAATGAACCGCCCGCCGAGTTCCGTGTATATGTTCCTCATCTCCCCGAAGACCGGATAGATCCCCACCATGTTTTGAGTGACCGCGTTGTCCTTGTACTTCATGTGGGTGCTCCATCGGGAATATTCCGGACTCACCCCTCCCATTTCTCTGATCTCTCTTCTCAAAAGCGGTGCATCCTCCTCCCTCAACGGAATCGACCGGCCCTTGCCGAAACCCTCAAAAGGCTTGCTGGTTCTTCCTCCCCACAGGATCACGATACCCTCCCCCAATCCGTGCATGGACTTCTGATTTTGAGCGTGTAGTCCTTTGCCAAAGGCTAAAAGAAGCACCACCGCCGTGGTCCCCCAGATGATCCCGAACAGTGTAAGAAAAGTTCTCAGCTTCTGGGATCGCATGTCCCTCAGAAACTGAGTTACGTACATGACCAGCTGCATTTAGGTAATCTCCTTGGGGGGTTTCTCCACCAGAATCTCCCCCTCTTCCAGCCCCTCGGTGACCTCTATGTTCAGACCATCGGAAAGACCAGTCTCAATCATCTTTCTCTCGATCTGGTTGGTGGTGGAGTCTTTTACCTGTACGAAAGCCGTGTCCTCGACGAACTCTATCAACCTTTCAGGTATCATCAGAATGTCTTCCTTCTTCATTATTATGATGTCCGCGTTGGCCGAGTATCCCGCTCTGAGCATGGAGGAACCTGTCTGGCTGATCTTGATCTCCAGGTCAAATAATGTCGAGTTTTCCTCCTTCTTGGCCTTGGGGGAGATTTTGTAGAGGATGCCCTGAATGGTGTCGTTGGGAAGGGCACCGGCTTTCAGGATGGCAGACATTCCCTCCTCCAGCTTGCCCACGTCGATTTCGTCCACCGTGCCTCTGAAGATCAGCTCGTTCATGTCGGCCAAGGTGAAAAGCTCGGTTCCCGCCTGATACGAGGTCAACGGTACCACCGGGTCTCCCACGTTTATCTTCCGCTCCAGCACGGTTCCGTTTATGGAGGATTTCACCACCGACTCAACCTTCTTGCCGGCGATGTTAATCCGGCCGCGTTCGATCAAAGAAAGCCTTTCTCTCGATAGCTTGAGCCTGAGCTCGGCCTCCCCGGCCCCGCGCGATGCCCGGTCGTAGTCCTGCTGGGATACCAACTTTTTCGCCAGAAGTTCTTTGGTCCTCTCGAATTCCGTTCTCTGATTTTCATAGTTGACCGAATCGATCTCCACCTGCCTTTTGGTTTCGGCATATTCCAGAGGAGTGGGATCGGGTTGAATCTCCACCAGCAGTTCTCCTTTTTTGACCGAATCTCCCATCTCCACGAAGACCTGTTTCACGATGCCGGAGATCTTGGACTTGACCGAAATCTGGTTTTTTGGCTCGATCTGCCCAATGGCCAGGGCCTTGTCGACTATACTCCCCATCTCCGCCCTGATGGAGTTGTTGGTCGACTTCTTCTTTCCGGAGCCCTTCAGCCCCAGAAAAACAAAAACTGCCACCACAACAACAATCCCGATTATTATAATCTTTTTCTTCATATCCCTTTCTCTCCCGTATTTTAAAATAAAAGTTTAAAAGATATAGTTTTTCTATTTAAACTCATATCTATTTTACGAGATTTAACTGGTAAGGTTTCAAGCTTGATGGTGCTTTAAGGATTAGAAGGACCTTCTCTCGGAGAACCAGCAATCCCTGACCAATTGGAGCCTGCAATGAGTTGAATGCCCGATTCATCCCGGGTTATTTTCACTTTTTGAAGTCCTATGCCCTGCGGCAGAGATATTTAATTGATTACTTTACAATAAATTCGGTTGTTTCCTCCCAATCCGGTCCGAAAGCTCATCTGCCTGCTTAAAAATGGAAGTATTGTGTAAAACTTTTATTGACAATTCGATTCTTTGGGCTATATTAAAATAGAGGTTGAATAAACTTAGGGAAGTTAATGCATAGTGAAGAATCGATCGAGCTTTCGTTTTTTGCAGGGAAGGGGCACCCCTGTCTTTATCTTTCCTTTTGTCCAATTTTTCGTATTGCTTAGAGGAAGACAGCGCATATCTGATTCTGCATCAGTACGGACGAAAAGTCTTCGAGGAGGTGTTCTGATAAAAAATTCTTTTGGAAAGCACGCAGATTATAGAGATTTTTCTTTTGTCGGAATTCAAGTTTCAGAAAATTTATCAAAGTGATTGAAACCAACCAACTCCATAAACCTTAAAGGAGAGCCAAAATGAGAAAAGTGATTCTACTTTCCTTACTGTTGGCCCTGTTTGTCTTCTCTTTTGCCTGGGCATACAGGATGACCCCGGGGTCCGATGATGGACTTAAGGTGGAATTGATCTCTGCGGATGCCTCGAAGGTAAGGATACAGATTAATGTCCCCGAGATCCAAATGGAAGATAAGCTGGTGGAGGGGAATACCTATCAATTGTTCACCATTCCCGGCGGCGGCTGGCTAACCCAGGTGGGCAGCCCTCAACTCCCCTTGGTCTGCCGGTTTGTAGCTCTTCCGCCCACCTCGGGAGTGAGGATGGAGGTGATTGAAGAGGAAAAGGAGACCCTCTCCGGTAGTTTCCTTGTCTATCCATTCCAGAAACCGCCCATCCGTGGTGACGATTCCCAATCGCAGGTGTTCGAATTAAATCAAGAGGTTTATTCTCAAGATCAATCCTTTCCGGGGAATTTGGCAGAAGCGGGAGAGATCTCCATTCTTCGAGATCTGAGATTGGCTCCGATAAAGTTCTTTCCCGTTCAGTATAATCCCCAGACCGGAGAAGTGACCCTCTACAAACGTTTGGTGGTGGACATTCATTTCGAGGGAACCGGTGAGAATCCTCAACTGAATCCGAAGAACGTGCTAACCAAGTCCTTTCTCAAGACCTACCAGAGCTTTGTTTTGAATTTCGATCAGATAGCAGGAGGGAAGGACGTGGTGGATGGCTCCGTTCTGATCATAACTTACGACAGCTTTCATGATCAGGTTCTTCCTCTGGCTGAATCGAAGCACCGCCGAGGGCTTTCCACCCATCTGGTCAATAAATCCTCAATAGGAAGTACCAACACGCAGATTCGCGACTACATTTACGAAGCATATCATACTTGGCCGGACCCACCGGAGTATGTGATCCTGGTGGGAGACGTCGGTCAGATTCCGACCAACAGCGGCATATCCTGTATCACCGATCATAAATACGTCACGGTGGACGGTTCGGATTATTTTGCGGACATTCACATAGGACGCATCTCGGTTCAGACCCAGGCCGAAGCCACTCACGTTATCGCCAAAACCCTGAATTACAGGTACAATCCCTACGTGAGTGAAACCGAGTGGTTCAGGCGGGGGATGACCATCTCCGGCAGCGACTACGTTGATGATTACAATGCTTTAAGGTGTGGTCGTCTCATGGTGGACTATGGCGGGTTTACTTATTTTGACTCCCTGTGGGCAACCCGAGGTACCAACACGGTAACCCAGATCACGACGCGCTTAAACCAGGGACGTAGTTGGATAGCTTATTTCGGTCATGGCTCGGCCACCTCCTGGGCTTCCACTTCCCCCAACTTCACCAATTCACACATCGACGCTCTGAGCAATGGCGAGAAACTGCCTGCTATCTTCAGCGTGGCATGTAACAATGCGGAATTCGACTACTATTCGGATTGCTTTGCCGAAAGATGGATAAAGACGGGTGCGGTGGGAAATGAAAAGGGAGCGGTGATAATCTGCGCCTCTACAGAGGGTTCTCAATTTTTCTATTCGGACACCTTGGGCAGGGGAACCTATGAAGCCTATTTCAGAGATAGCCTCTTTCATTTCACTCCTGCCGTGAATCAGGGGAAGATGAAGATGTATACTTACTTCCCCGAGGGAGCCGGAGGAACCACCGAGAGAGAGATGCAGATGTATACCACCATAGGTGATCCGGAACTGGATCCCTGGACGGCGGTACCGGAGAGCTTGGATGTGACCCATCCCGACGTGGTGCTGATCGGAGGGGGCGACTTCCCAGTTACGGTGGAACTTAACGGTCAGCCCTTGAAGGATGCATTGGTCTGTCTGATTAAAGGAACGGAGGTATACGAGAGTGCCCGGACGGGAACTGACGGCCAGGTTACCTTAAGTCCGATTCCCCAGACGCCGGGCCCCATGGACTTGATTGTGAGCGGTCACAACGCTTACAATTATGAAACCACGGTCGAAGTTATCTCGCCTTCCGGTCCCTACATGGTCTATTTTGGCTCTCAGATCGATGACGACGACATCGGTGAAAGCCAGGGAAACAGCGACGGGGACGTGGATATCGGAGAGACCATCGAGCTTCCGGTGACGCTTGAAAATCTCGGGGACTCCACCGCACTACAGGTGGAAGCCACTTTAAGCACCGCCCATCCTTTGATCACCATTAACGACGATTATGAGGAATACGGCGATATACCTGCGGGGGAGAGCGGGCTCTGTTTGGACGATTTCGATTTCTGGATATCCCCGGAGACTCCCGATGGGGAGGTGATCTCCTTTAATTTGGACATAACCGCAGAAAACGGAAGCGGATACTGGAATTATCCCTCTCTGGATATTGTGGTTCACGCATCGGTGTTGGCTTACCTGTCCCACACCACCGACGATTTGGGAGGGGACGACGATGGAAAACCTGATCCGGGAGAGGCTTGCATCATGGATGTGGTTCTGGAAAACAGAGGAAGTCAGGGAGCGGTTGACGTGCAGGCGGAATTGATCTCCGATGATCCTTATGTGATCGTGACTTCACCCAATTCAGACTATCCGGACATTCCTCCCCTGGCGAATGGAACCAGCTTTTCGTCCTACCAGTTTCTGGTAAGCAGCGACTGCAATGAGGGTCACCTGGCCAATTTGATTCTTCAAATAAGCGCCGGAGGGCCATATTCGATCGCAGACACCTTCCACATAATCATCGGGCAGATGCCGATTTTATTCGTGGACGATGATGGAGGAAGCACCTATGAAAGTTATTTCACCTTTGCTTTAGACTCGGTTGGATTTGCATATGATGTTTGGGACTATGAGAGCCAGGGCTGCCCCACGGATTCCGTTTTGGAATTCTATCAGATGGTAGTTTGGAACACGGGAGATGATTATGGAACCTTGTCCAATCCCCGGACTTTGACCTCCACGGATCAGCTGCGGCTGAGGAACTACCTGGACAACGGAGGGAATCTGTTTTTATCCAGCCAGGATTTTCTTCTGGACAACAATCCCAACACCTTCATCACCAACTACCTGCATGTGGCGGGGCACAGCGACGATAAGAAGACGGGATCGGTTGCCGGCATAGCGGACGATACCATCTCCGACGGAATGTCCTTCGCCCTGGACTATCCCTTTTCGAATTTTTCGGATTGGATCGTTCCCGCAGCAGAAGCTGCAGGCATCTTCTATGAGACGGGAAAGGGTTATTCGGTTCCCCGGCAGGGGGTGGAATTAGACGATTATGCCGGATCCGGAGCGGGCGGTGCTCTGGTTGACTACTGTGGTTTGCGTTATCCCGCCTCCGGGCCGTCGACCTACAAGGTGGTCTTCTTTGCATTTCCGTTTGAGTCGGTTCCGCAAACCCTCGTCGATCCCAACAATTCCTTCACCCTCATGCGGAGGGTGGT
>CAYOSZ010000121.1:0-6908 GCA_964406715.1 uncultured Ignavibacteria bacterium
CGCAATCCATCCCTCCTTGGAATCACTCCACTTTATCACCTGGCCGGGACTGGCTTCATTCTGACCTATATCGACAAACTGAATGGTGGCATCCGCTATCTTGTCGCTGGTCACAGCATTAACCTGTATCTTCTCAGCGCTCACCGCATTGGCATTCAGCTTTTCGCTGGTAACCGCATTGATCGACAGCTTGTCGTTTGTAACTGCATTGCTTGATAGCTTCTCGTTCGTAACCGCATTGATTGATAACTTGTCGTTTGTAACTGCATCACTTGCCAGCTTCTCATTGGTAACTGCATTACTTGACAGCTTGTCGTTTGTAACCGCATCACTTGCCAGCTTCTCATTGGTAACCGCACTGTTTGACAGCTTGTCCGTTGCCACCGCCCCCACATGCAGATCATCCGTATTGATCTCTCCATCGCCGATCTTATCACTGGTCACGGAATTCCCGGCAAGCATACCGCTGGTCACTCCGCCCTCAGCGATGGACACCTCCACTGAGTCTGAGCCACCGCTTACGTTGATACCTGCTCCACCACTAACGCCGGAGATACCGCCGACGGCATCTTCTCCCGCAATCCATCCCGCCCTGGCATCACTCCACTTTATCACCTGGCCGGGACTGGCCTGGTTATTTCCTATATCAGCAAACTCTATCGTTCCGTCAGCTATCTGTTCTGTCCCCACCACGTCCGGTGCCACCCCTAAAGCCATATCCGCCATGTCAGCCCCAAGGGTGTGGTAAGCATAGACCACGCTCACCAGCGGTCGTCTGGGAGTCATTTCATCGTCAGAGCCCACGGTCAGCCCCAGGTATCTAACACTTCCGTCGAAAACAGAGTCGGGAATAAAAGATTCGCTTCCCAACAGAACGTTGAACATTCCATCCTCTACTTGTACCGAATCATGGGTTTCGGTCCAGAGATAGAAGGAAGTGGTCGAATCCGGATAGATGCGGAACATCATTGAAACGATTGTGTCTAAGGGACTACCATCCGACGCGGCTAACATCCCCTGATAGTTAATCATACCCGGTAC
The DNA here is from genome assembly GCA_964406715.1 of uncultured Ignavibacteria bacterium. Taxonomy (GTDB): domain Bacteria; phylum Zixibacteria; class MSB-5A5; order MSB-5A5; family SM1-73; genus SM23-73-3. The sequence goes on from CAYOSZ010000121.1 coordinate 1,042, forward strand.
CTGGGCATCTGCAAACGAGAATCCAAACACCATCACTAACATGAGCATGCTTATGAAAATCCTTGCTTTCATGGCTTTTCTTCCTTTCTTGAAAGTAGTTTTGGATTTACGGTCAATGGTAACAACATCTCGCTTTGAATCATTGAAATTCGCCTGGATTTCTCCTGGTTCCGGGCATAAATCTAAAAGCTCAGAAAATCCACACCACTGCATCTTATCACTCATAAGCACCTCCGAATCTTTTGCTTTTTCTCTTTTCATCTTTTCCACCTTTTTCCTTTAAACCGGGAGCGTGGAGAGGTTTTTTCCTCTCCACGCCACCGGCTCGACTTCGAGCCGATATGAGAGGAAGGGGAGTAATTCTCATCCCGGTTTCTTTTTTTCCAGCCGCAAGATAACTTTGGGGTATTAAGGAAATCCTTAAAGCTTTCTTAAAAAATCCTTAAAAAGACTATCCTTTTCGCATTTCGCTGATTCCTTGTAACTATTTAATTAACATCATGTTGGGAGATTCTAAGGGGGATTTTCCGCTACCGCAACTTCACTTATTTCGTCGGATTTTGAAAAGATTACTGAGTTTGGGGGAGTTGATCTTATTCTTGAGGTCTGGTTTTCGCCACTTAAGTAGGATTGAATTGGATTCTCTCAGTAGCTCTTTTTTTCAAATCATACTCAGCGAATTGACTTGACAACTCAAAAAGCAACAGATAAATTACCACAGAGAAATCAACGGAGAAATGAAGCTAAATCGGGCTAAAAGATTCTGGCGTCTGATGTTTAGCTATTACCATCCCTTTGAACTTTCCAAAAACCACAGAAAGTTGATGTGGGGAGTTTCGCTTATAATTTTTTTCCTGCTCTGTTCACACTCCTTTGCTTCTGAGATAAGATGGAGAAGGGAATTTAAAGCCGAGGTGAACGGGCAGGCGGTTGACTGCGCCTTTGCCGGGGGCATGGAATTCTCCAAGCCCACCTTCGTCGATATTGATGCAGATGGAGATAATGATGTGTTCGTTGGGGACAAGGAGGGAAGGATACGTTTCTTCCGTAATGATGGAACCCCTCAAATCTTCGGTTGGAATCTGGTCTCGGACTTCTGCGATTCAGCCATTGGAGAAAGGATCTTTCCCTCTTTTGCGGATATTGACGATGATGGTGATTCCGATCTGTTTGTGGGCAACCAGGAAGGAAAGATAATCTTCTTCAGAAACGACGGGACTGCCAGTTCTCCGATCTTTGCCATGATTACGGATTCTTACCATTCGATTTACGTCGGTTCGGAGAGCGCTCCAACTTTCGTCGACATCGATGCTGATTTGGACTTGGACCTGTTCGTGGGGAAAGGAGAGGGGACGCTCAGCTTCTATCGTAATGTGGGTAGCAAAGACATGCCCTCGTGGAGTCTCGTCTCAGAAAACTACGATTCCATAGACGTGGGTGCAAGCAGTATCCCAGTTTTTGCGGACCTGGATGCCGACGGAGACTTCGACCTCTTCGTCGGTGAAGAACAGGGCACCATCAATTTCTACAGGAACGTCGGAAATGACAAAACTCCCCAATGGGAACTCGTCTCAAGTAATTATAATTCTATTGACGTTGGAAAACGCAGTTCGCCTGTCTTCGTAGACATCGACGACGATTCCGATTTCGACCTTTTCATCGGGCAGGACCAGGGGAAAATCTTCTGCTACCGGAATGACGGCACTGTCTACCTTCCTTCCTGGACGTTACTCTCCGAGAATTATCTTTTCATGGATTTCGGAGCTAATTCTGTCCCTGCCCTGGCGGACATAGACGGCGATGGCGATATGGATCTCTTTGTGGGTGAGTATGAGGGAAACATCAATTTTCACCGGAACAATGAGACTTTCCCCATCCCCTGCTGGAGCCGGGTAACGGAAAATTACTTTGCCATCGAAGCGGATGACTTTTCCTCTCCCTGGTTCGCCGACATGGACCATGACGGTGATTTGGATCTGTTTATCGGAAGAAAAGACGGCAAAATGGATTTCTACGAAAACATCGGAGCCTTTGAGTCCGCCTTCTGGAACTTGATTCCCAACGAATACGATTTTATTGACGTGGGTGGCTATGCTTCACCTGCTTTAGTGGACGTAGATGATGATGCCGACCTGGATCTTTTCGTGGGACAGACCTATGGAAAGATTTATTTCTATCGTAACGATGGCACGTCCGAACTTCCCTTCTGGACACATCTATCTGAGAATTTCGAATCCATTGACGTGGGCTGGTACAGCACACCCACATTTGGCGATCTGGATTCTGACGGAGATTTTGACCTGCTGGTGGGTAATAGTGAAGGGAAAATATGCTATTATCGCAACGATGGAACCACCGGGTCATTCTCTTTTGTCTTCGTTACCGATTTTTACGACTCCATAGATTCAGGCCAGCGAAGCACTCCGGTACTTTGCGATTTTGACACAGACGGTGATCTGGATTTGTTTGTGGGAGAGTCCCGGGGAGGTCTCCACTATTATAAGAATATCAACCTTAACAGCATCAGAGGATGGGTGACCGATCAGACATCTCCTCTCGAGGGAGTGCAGGTTTATCTTTCAGGCGATAGGGTTGACAGCACCCTCACCGACTCATCCGGAAGATATGCTTTTGTTGGTTTACCGTCAGGAGACTACTGCGTCTTTCGAGATCCCTCATCCTTCCAGTATTGCTTCTCACCCCTGACTTCAGATACATTCGAGATAAATTTCGTTGGAGTCACCCGGGTAGATGAGTCCTCCGAGCAGAACGTTCCTGACCGTCTTCAGCTTTTCCCCAACTACCCCAACCCGTTCAATCCCCTGACCAACATCACGTATTTCCTGCCCACGGACGCTCAGGTCCGGCTTACCATTTTCAATCTCAGGGGCGAGAAGGTGACCGAACTGACGGATGAATCTCAAACCAGGGGATGGAAAAAGGCACTCTGGGATGGGAGAGACTGGCGAGGTAAAAAGGTTGCCAGCGGTATTTATTTTTGCAGACTACAGACCAGACAGAAGTGTGAGATCATAAGAATGGTTCTGCTGAAGTAAGACCTGTTATCTCCGTTTGGGGCGACTGTTTGAAAACATATCTATTCTCTTCACTGGGGCTTTTGTGTTCCTGAACTTTAAGGCAAAAAAAAGTTCCGGCGGGATAAAGACATCCCGCCGGAACGTCAAGCACGCAAATCAAGGTGATTTTGCTCTCCGCCATCTTTAGAGAAACAATCATCAATACTCGCATCGAGCTGCGAATCTCAAACTATGCTTGATCAACGAGGAAACCATTCCTTGTATCCGCATTCGCACGTTTCAGACGCGACGGGAGGAACGCCTGATCTATACAGGTAGTTTACCAGATAGACCACATCGCCAACATTCACCACGCAGTCACAATTGACGTCACCTGCTCTTAATGGGTTTGGCGGAACGCTGCTCCTGTACAGGTAGTTGACCAGATAAACTATGTCCCCGACGTTAACCACGCAGTCGGAGTTTACGTCTCCGCTATTAAGGGTAATGCGAACGTCGCAAACTCGATTACCCAGACAGCTTCCACCTCCATCATAGAAATATAAAGTCACCCCTCCGGTGACTCCCAGAATGCTCGTGTCCGGAGTTACTATGGCCACCGAATCGGGCATGTTTCCCGTCTGGTAAAGGATCCAATACCAGCCCGGTGTGTCCGGCAGATATTCGAACGTGTCGATGGAAGCAGGAGGCGAACTCAGAAAAAGCGGAAATACGTATACCATTGAATCCGGCGGGCACAACCGCTCCGTAAAGTTGAATATGGCATCCAGGGGGTGGTCACAACATTCTGTGGAAAGCCTGGTTAGAATATAACCGGAGCCGGGTCCGGGAACCACAAAGTCAGCTTCAGCGGTAACTGTATCTCCAGGCATTAAATTCCTATTCAAATAACGAAGAGCAAATTGAATCAAAGCCGTTCCTTGACCAAATCCCGCTCGGTGGAACGAGACATAAGTTACACTGCAGGGCTGGGAGTTATTGTTCTTTATGAAAAGCTGAACTCTGTGGGTGCTATCCACAGGGAGAAGTGTGTCGGGGGTTACCGTCAAATCCTGGCTTAGCAAAAGACAGGAATCGATAACACAGCTATGGGCAATATGCTCCCTGAGGAAGTCGGCGTCCCAATAGTTGATTTCTCCGTTGCAGTTGTAATCATTACAGGGATCTTCATCAATCCCGTGCCAATCATTGACCCTTACCACAAGATCACCATCCGGATCTACGGACTTGACCGGCCTCAGCATGTTCCCGATCAGACCACAGCTGGCTCTGACTTCAACCTGATGTACTTCATCGCACCCACCAGCATTAACGTGAAAAGTCATCACTCCATTATTATCTGATGGACCATCCGGATGCACGATGGGCCAGGAGGTTTCAGTGGCACAGGGGATGATTCCGCTGCAGGCGGAGAAATCCAACCACACGTTCGAGTAGTAAGCCACCGGGCTTCCGTTGTTATCTCTCAGGTATACCCGAAACGGAATGTCACCTAAGGGACATGCAACAAGGCAAGGATCGGAATATGATCTATCGCAGTTAAGGATATCAGGGAGCCCGAAAACAAGATTCGTCCTAAAACCTTCTGTCTCTTCGGTTCCCGGCCTTGGAATTTTCTTGATGGCCGGTCCACCTCCTTCTGGATGGATTACCCAAGTGAGCCGGTTGGTAGGTGGCCAGAAACAGGTATCCAGAACAATAGTGGTGCTGTCCTGAAGAGTTAAAGTCATGGTGACCAGAAGTACCCTACTGCCTCCCTCAAACCTGTGATCACTTGCGCCTGTTCCAGCCAGTGCCAGCCTGAAATTATTCTCCGTGATCAGATCCAAAATCCTGGTATCCCACTCCGACGCCATCCCCTGCTCGGACAAATCCATCATCCAGTTTCTAACTTGTGGATATTCCATACTGGGCAGGTGACGGAAGATACTTCGGTCAAGATCAGATGCCGGATAAAGGTCTTGGCTACCACACTTATTGTAGTATGGATCTATGAGCACATTAGCAGCAGGGTTGGTGGAGGTAAAACACAGTGGAATAACAAAAGCCACAATAGAATCCCATGAATCAGCCACGTCGCTGGTAACATAAATTGGGACCCTGACCAAATATGGAGCGCTGCCCTGCAGAATTTCGTCTTCTGGCCAAGCTTCCATGTACATGGTGTCGCATAGGCCACGGTCATTAGGATCTTCCGGACACCAGCCCCACGCGGTTGTGCTGACCGTGAAAATGAATAATGCCAGCACAATCAAAGAGTATCTGCTCATCTTAGCACTCCTTTTGATTTAAAATCAAACAAGAAATATCCCATGCTTTATAATAGAGGTTTGAGTGTTTCGGTGACATATAGATTGAACGTGGTTTTGTTGATTCGCCAATTAACCACATTAATACCAAATGCCAAAGCATACTGGAGGAACACCCCCCCGGTATAGGAATTCCACTAACGTGATAGCATCTGCGATATCAACAACACCATCACTGTTACAATCTGCACGAGCGACTGGACATATTGGCGATTGACCAGATCTAAATAGGTATCCGACTAAGAAAACCAAATCTCCAACGTTCACAATCTGGTCGCCCTGGACGTCACCGCATTTGACCGGATAGCCCCTGGGTCTCTCCGCGGCAACGATGCCGCGAGCGGTGGCTATGTAACTCTGCAACTCCGCCAGGCTGTTGCGGCTGAAAGCCTCGATGATGGTGAAGGAGGCTTCTGCGTTCGGATCAGTACCTGCCGGAATGTGGCGAGCAGTCAATACCTGCGTACGATCCACGATGGAATCCGGATCCTGAATGTAGCCCACCTGGGGCGAATTCAGG
>CAYOSZ010000122.1:0-6907 GCA_964406715.1 uncultured Ignavibacteria bacterium
GTTGAAGCTGTGACTCATCCTTTTCAGGGTTGCGCCGATTAACCAGTTTTCGGTGGGATGGCTGTAGGATGGAGAGAAATTAAAGGATTTTGTCACGCTCTCCCTCTTTTCCTTGTCTCTCAGATCTTTGGGCAGCACTATGTCGGAACCACTCTTCCATTTGGGCAGATTCAAACTTCGCGAATAGCTCAGGGTGAGGGGAAACTTATAACCCAACGATACGGGCAGGAATCTGTGAAGCTGAAAACTGGTGAGGTTGATGCTGTAATCTGTGGTTGATTCGGTGCCCTCCTTTTTTTGAGTCAGACTGCGAAACTGGCTATCCGTTTTGTTAAACACAACCCTTAGGTTCGCCAGATCCGCCAGTTTGGCACTCATCTCTATCTTCCCCCTTATCCCCTTTTCCTTCCTGACTTCTGTAACCCGGAGTTCATCCACCCACACTTCGGTGGAGATGGGTTTGGTGTCGGCGTTAATCACTCCCAGGGAAAACCATCTTATCCGGTTGAGGGTGGGACTCCCCCGTACGTGATATGAACCATCCCAGGCATCTATGGGGCTGCGGTCGTCTGCTGCACGTTCGCTCAAAGCACGAGCTTTCAAGCCGGTGATGTAGTCCAGGTCCATCATCACCTCGTTTCGTTCGTCCCAGCCGGGATGAACCTGGATGCGATATTCATAATAGTTGGAGGAGTCGGTTCCCAGTTTCAAGAAGAACATTATCATGCTGGACGAATCGTCGCCCGGGCCGTGGACGAACATCTTCATATACCGGTAAGTGGTATAGTCTTCAGGGTTATACAATATCCGATAGGCAGAGCCCTGGTGATTGGGTTTTAAGTTTTTGCATTCCAGTACCAGAGATTGTTCTTTTTCCCTCACTTGGGTCTGGCGGTTGAGCGTCCCGGCGATACCGGGGGGAGGATCATAGCCAGGGTTTTCGTGGGTATTTATCACAAATATCTCAAATTCCTCGTTGGGGGGAGTTCCTACCGGCAGGGGAGTCTGTCGGGTGGTTAAGCTGGATATCCCCAAATTCTCCCACCTGTTCCCCACCAGTTGAATAGAGGCTATGCTTATGCCGCAGTTCTCCTGGGAGCTGACCCATAACCTGGCAAAATTGATCTCGCTCCAATCCGGATCACCAACCGGCTCATAATTTTGTGGATCCTTCAAAGGAATACGGTAAAGCCTCCATCCCTTATTGTCAGTTGGATCAGCCAGAAAATCGTCTTTACTTAAATCTATGGAGAATTCGAAATAATTGTCTGTCAGGTCCAGCACGCTGTTGGAGTTGATGTCCTCCGTGTCCGGTCGTCTCCCCCGGTCCGGATCCTCCCGATTGCCCTGGGTGCCATTTATGGTCGAGTAATCATACCTGTTATCGTAATTCCAATTGTCACCCGATGGGTCAGCCAGCGAGGAGTTGTAAAACTGCTGCTCCTGAGAATCGCTCAGCGTATCCAGCCCCAGATCTTCGTCGTCGTCTAAGATTCCGTCCCTCTGACCATTCCGGGGTTTATCCTCGGTATCTAAGAGTCTATCCCCGTTCAGATCCTCAGATATCTCCCCCAAATCCACGTGCAGGATACCCTTGTCTCCATTAATCCATACTTCCAGAAACTTGGTCCGGGTCTGATCATAAGCTCCGGGATAGAAAGCCCTCATTATTCCGTTCCAGTTCATGTCAACCTGGCTGGAATCGAAATGGGAGTCTGAAGGACGATGGGGCTGGGTAGGAGAGAAGTCGAGGTGAAGCACGTTGGTCTTCTCTTGATTTCTCTCCACGTCTTTGTTGGGCCAGATCTCCTGTATGGGCACCTGATCGTATGGATTATACCACCTCAACCTGCCTCTTGTGGCATCCTTTTTGTCCTGAGGGGGGCTGGAGAGAGTCCACATTCCACGACGAACACTCATATCCGTGTATTCTAAAGAACCCTCGAAGTCGTCTATAAACGCGTGATTTTTGGTGTTAGGATTGGGCACACTCTGTGCCACTTCACCCTTGAAAGTGAAAGAGGAAGCAACGTCTGTTTTCACCCAGGGAATGCCGTTTAGCATTTTGGTGACGAAGAGCGGAGAGGAGTTGAAGGAAAGATTACTTCCCCAGATGAAATTTCGTATAGGTTCCTGCCCCACCCGGGGTCTTTCGTCTGCCGTCTTCTCACTCTTGTATATCCCCACTGCACCGAACTTGAAATTGCTGCCTAAATCGTAGTTGGCCATCATCCCGAACACGCTTTTCTTTTCAACCATGAGGAGAGGAGCATATTCGTAATCCACGGTCAAATTGGCCGTAGGGCTCAAAGCTTCAGGATTCATGAAGGTGATCTCCCCGATATCATACATTATCATGTAGTCCTCGCCTCGGGTTAAAGTTCTGCCGTTTAAGATCACCGCGTCGGATCCCTCGATAATGGGAGCATGACCCAACTGGAATTGAGAACTTCGAGAGGAAGATTGGACGTGGATGTAGTATTTGCTCCCGTTACTCTTATCCAGCGCACTAGTCGAGGTATAGATGGTGTCCACCGGGTCTTTGAGTTTGCTGTTACCGGAGGAGAATGGGAGTGGGTGAGGGAAAGAAAGATACCCCAAGCCAAAGTCTATTTGCCGGTAGTCCACGATTCCGTCCGGATTAGGATCGGCATTTAAATCCAGCTGGTCCAAGTCAAATATCTTAAGATAACGGGTGCTGTCCTGAAAGTTTGGATCCTCGTTGATATTCTCCGCGTTGTTGGTTCCTTTGTATATGTCAAGCTGGAATCCGTCACGTTCTATGTTTCTGGCACCAAGGTAATAGATGTTCTTCCATTCGTAGTACCAGGTGTAATCGTCGGGCTTGGGAGTGTCCGGCTTGATCAACTTGAGCGTCATACAGGTTTCCTCTTCTGCGCTGGTGCAGGAATCTTTGAAAAATCCCACCGTTCTGATGGTACCGTCAGAATGCAGAACCTCGTAATAGACCGCCAGTATGTCGTTTATCCCTACCGGGTTGAAGAATTGAATCCAGCATTGATTTCTTTGCACGAAGTAATCGTTTGGATCAATCTCCTGGAACCTCCTTCTGAAGGATCCCTCGGGATATGAAGCAGAGGTATCTTCAGGATCAACATAGGCGTTGCCGAAAGGCGCGGGATCTTCGGCAGTATTGCCGCTTATGTTGTTATTGTTTCTATATAGTTTGATTTCCACGATGGAATCGCCTGAGGTGAAACCTTCTGGTGGTAAGTTATTCCAGCTGGGTTTGCCCAGCCAGTAAAAGGTTCGTTCCAGATATCCGTAGTCCCGGATCACCGACGCCTTCGTTTCGGCGCCGGCATTAAACTCCGCCTTCTGGTTGGAGCCCTTGTCCTGACTGGTGATCATGGTCAGATTCCATCCCCCTATCTTGGCCGTGGTTTTTATGCCGAAGAGTCCCTGCTTGTTCTCCCCGTAACCCACCACCCCGCTTCCCACAGACAGATTGGTGTTGCCTGCCTCAATGGTCTGAATGATTTCGTCCTCTTCACCTTTGTATCTCAGTTGAAGCGTGTTCTCCAGATCCGTGTGTCTCCTGCTGTCCTGATCCACCTTTACGGATATCTTGCTTCCAATCGTGCCGGTTATGGTAAAGGAAGAGTATTGCTCCATATTGAGAGAAGGAAACTTGGACTGCCTGGAGGTGGCGGTGTTTTTCAAACCGTCCTCCCATGCGCTCCTTCCGGAAAAGTCGATCCTCCTGTAACCTGAAACCTTGAGTGCCGGTCCTCCTTCGCCGATGATTTTGGAAACCATCCGGGGGAACTTGACCGGGATCTCCCATTCAAACAGGCCTCTGGAACTGCCCCCAGTTTGAAGGAAATGAGTGTTTAAGTTTTTCCTCCATTGGGCATCTCTTAGGAGCTGGTTATTAGTCCTGGTATAAGCAGAAAGGGATAGAAACATCGGATTTCGCAACTGATAATTTCCCTGCTTTTCACTAACTTGCACAAATCCATGTTCGTATTCCACCAGTACGCTCTGGCTGAACCTCAGGTTAGCTTTCAGAAGAGGTATGGAATCCGAGGAGATGGAAAGTCCCAACTGCCGGGGGTTATGGCCGAAGCTTACCAAATTTCGATCTTTCTCTTTGAGCCGAATATCAAGACCTATGGCTTCACCCTGTCGACAGATCAAGAATTGGCCGAAAGTCAGACCGGAGAAAAACAAAACCGCCAAACCCAAAAAAGACAATGCACCCTTGGCGGTCTTTTGATGTTGTCGCAATCGGTAAAGCATCAGGAGAAAGCTCCTTTTGCGATTTTCTATCTAAATCTTTAGCTACTTTTCGATAACTCCTCCTTTCTTTATATTCGGCTGAAACCTCAATTTATGTATACGACCTCTTCCTCTAACGTTATGTTAAATTTCTTCTTTACCTTCCCTTTTAATCTTTGAGCCAACCTCCTTACGTCTGAGGCGCTTGCGCTTCCACCGTTTATCAATATGTTGGCGTGTTTTTCGGAAACTTTAGCTTCTCCCTGTTGCATTCCTTTGGCGCCTATCTGGTCCAGCAGGAACCCGGCTGCAATTTTATTATCATCGGAGATGACATTCTTAAAGAAACAGCCGGCTGATTTGGACTGCCAGGGGAGATTTTCCTTTCTCTTCTTCAAATTCTCCCTGATCTTTTTTTCTATTCTCTTCCGGTCGTACTCTTTTAATTTGAATGTGGCGGAGAGCAGAACATCTCCGGTCCGTTTAAGTTCGCTGTCCCTGTAGGCGAACTGGAAAAAATCTTTGACAACCTCCTTTATATCTCCTCTTTTGGTGAGGATCACCGCCTGAGTCAAAACATCTCCTGCTGATTTGCCCCAGGCTCCAGCATTTCCCCTAATGGCTCCACCTATGGTTCCCGGGATCCCCGTTGCGAATTCCAGCCCGGAGAGACCATGTTTACAAGCTAAATTGACGACATCATTTAAAACGGCGCCAGACTGGCAGGTTATGCATTCTTTGTTTACCCGGATGTCGCAACACTGATTTCTTATCACCAGACCTCTGAAACCTGAATCGCTTACCAAAACGTTGCTTCCGCCGCCCAGGAGAAAAAAATGCAGCTTGTACTTTTGGGCGGTTCTGATACCGAAGACCAGCTCCTCCGGTTTTGTTACCGGGTAAAAGAAATCAGCCTTCCCTCCTATGCCAAAGGTGGTGTAGGGCGCCAGAGGGATGTTTAGTTTCAATCGATGGCCCAACGCCTGGAATAATTCTTGGTAAACCTCCTTTTTGCCCGTTGAGGGGATTGATTTTGATATGGTTGTTCCCATTATCGCCCGCGTTCTATCTTCTACATATTATTATACGATCCTTCTCCAAAAAAGCAAGCAAAATCGTTGATCTTTCGACCTGCCCGCTGGCACCCGGGATCGGCTCGAACGCTGCATAAGCTTCAAGGATTATGCCCCTGATCCCCGATGAAACACAGACTCCAAAGGGATACCCCTGATTTTCTGTTTAAGAGAACATCCCCATGAGGACTTTTATTACAGTTGCTCAATTCCTGCACAGGATGTCGAGAGGAAAATCATCAAGAAGCTCTCGTGATCGAAACCTACAAATCATTTCTTAAATACGTTCTGATATACGACCAAGACGACAGAAACGTATCGATGTTCAAAAACCAAACAGTGACACCTCACCTTTAAGGTCTGTTTTTATGTCTGGAACTCCTTGCGTAAGGCGTCCACAGCTTCCTGGGCTTTATCTTTTGCCACCACACAGGTGACCGAAGACATGGAAGTGGAGATGGTATCGATATTGATCCCGGCATTGGAAAGAGCATTGAACATTCTTCCCGCCATTCCCGCAGTCTGAGCCAGCTGGTGACCGGCTATGGAGACCAAAGCTATGGAGGAGGTATGAGATACTTTTTCCGCTCCTATCTCGTCCTTGATCTTCTCCAGGGTGGTCTGAATCGGAGTCAGCTCGTTCTCCGACACGGCAAAGGATACATCCATCTTGCCTTTATAGCTGATCCCCGAGACCACCAACTCCACGTTGAATCCCTGATCCCCCAGTTTACCGAATACCTCTGCAGCAATTCCGGGTTTATCCGGAACGGAGTGGAGAGTGATTTTTGCCACATTGGTGTTGCTGGCGATATGAACGTCTATCATAGACCGCCTCCGAATTCTTTAAAAAAGTTATTCAACTAACGTTTTCCTAAGGACGTTTCCTTAAGCATCTCAGGACTGCACCAAATCTACAAATAATCAACTTAAAAGTCAAAGGTTTTTTTGGTTGGATTCATAACTTAAGCTGGGTGCTGAGTCATTTCCGGAAAATTCACTTACATGTTTCAGCCTGCATTCGCAAATAAAAAACTTTGGGCAGTCTTTAATTGACTTTGACGGTAGGAAGTATTATTATTTTTATCTGAAAGAAACGTAACGCCTTTGTAAGTGATTTTCAAGGTACGCGATTTTCAGATGAGTTTGACTCGATAAATCGAGTGAATATGGAGGTCCAAAAAACAGGTAGAGAAAGAGGCCATCATGAAATACAAAGCCCTGTACGGCACGCACGATATCCTTCCTGAGGAGTCTTTTAAATGGCAATATCTGGAAACCCAACTTAAGAAGATTTTCCACCATTACAATTACGATGAGATACGCGTCCCCACATTCGAGGAGACGGAACTCTTCGCCCGGAGCATAGGCCAGGATACCGACATCGTCCGGAAGGAGATGTATACTTTTACCGATCAGGGGAAGAGAAGCATCACCTTAAGGCCCGAGGGAACCGCCGGGGTGGTGAGAGCTTATCTGGAGCACAGCCTGGGGGAGAAGGTGCCTTTGGTGAAGCTTTACTATTTGGGCAGCATGTTCAGACAGGAGAGACCCCAAAAAGGGCGTTTGAGAGAGTTTCATCAGTTCGGGAT
>CAYOSZ010000123.1:0-669 GCA_964406715.1 uncultured Ignavibacteria bacterium
GATAGTGGTCTCATCCATAGGGATATCGAAAGTCACCGATAAGTTCACATCGATGGGCACGTTGATTTCATTCTGTGCCGGTGAGGTGGAGACGACATGGGGGATGCTGTCCTGATCCTGAGTCCAACCCCAGATTCTGGCCATCATCCACCACCAGGCTTTCCCCTTCAGGTAGCAATTGAAGCAGTGCGAGTGAGCACAGCCGCAACTCGGACAGGTATATATAGCGCACCAATCGTAGCACCATTCGCAGGCATCGCTGCCTTCGGGATAATAGTTACCATCAGGGTCATAGCTCTCGATGTCCGCAAAATCGAAAAGAATTTTGTCGTTGGTCACGCAATAATCCCGAATCTGATTGTTTCGGGCATAAAGAATTCCCTCGGGACCGGAGCCGTCCAGATGCCCGGTCATGTAAATGAACGTGACGCCGGGGTAGTCTTGTTCCAATCCGTTCATCGCATTCAAATATAAGTTGATTCCCCCCTCGGTATTGTCCGAGCAGCCGCCGCACCAGGACCACATCACCATGCTGTACTCGGGATGCGCATCCAGCCAGTTTCTGGTGGGAGGTACCCAGCTTGTATCCCCGTTGTGGCCCAGGTCGTCCCCGTACTCCTGGAAATTCGGCGGATCGTAGAAAGGATCCTCATCATACAAAAGGCTGAT
>CAYOSZ010000123.1:698-6869 GCA_964406715.1 uncultured Ignavibacteria bacterium
GGTGTGGCCGTAGAAAATCAGATAGTCGTTCTCTATCGCCTGGATGACCGAATCCGGAATCTGCTCAAACTGGTCGACAGAATTGTGATCAGCAACGATCACCTGGGCCGCAGCTTGTGGCATGAAAAAAGCAATAAACAGGCACAGTAAGGATAATACTCCGGTGGGCACAAATGTTCTTCGAGTCATTGTTGCTCCTTAATGATTGACAGGCTCATTCATCGTGAGCCCAAGTTTGGCTTAAACTAATATCTAAGTAAACCCAAAACGGAGCCTCTGTCAATGACCAAGTGGCCGGCAGGGTAAATCCTTCGCCGGTGTACCTCACCGTGTATCATACGTGGTTCATGGTCACACAGACTCCCACATGTGCCCGTCAGGCTTTCTAGCCTGACGGGCATAGACTAAATGGGAGACAAAATGATTTACCAACCGGAAATTAATTGCATCCCGGCGGGGGTCCGCCCCGGTACAGATAACTGACCAGATAGACCACGTCACCGACATCAACGATTTCGTCGCAGTTGACGTCGCCGAGTGCTACCGGATCAGGGGCCGGCCCGGCCCGGTATAGATAGCTAACCAGAAACACAATATCTCCTACGTCCACCACATCATCCCCGTTGCAGTCACCGGTGGGAAGGCAATTTATAAGAATAGAAACGTTATCCGAACCATAATTGCCAGTTGCTAAGTCGAGGTCTCCGTCACCATCGAAATCAGCTGCAGCTATTGAATAAGCATAATCTCCCACCGGATAGACCGAATCAGGGGTAAAAGTTCCATCCCCGTCGTTTAAAATAATCGAGACGTCGCTGGAAAACTCACTTGAAACTGCCAAGTCCAGGTAACCATCACCATCCAGATTGACGGTGAAAACCGACCAGGGACCGGTGCCGGCTGGATAGACCGAGTGGGTGCCGAAGGTACCGTCTCCATTGTTCAACAGAACCGAGACGTTGCTGGAATAACAATTGGCGGTCTCCAGATCAAGATCGCCGTCACCATCTACGTCAGCCGCAAATACCGACAAAGGAAGATCACCCACCGGATAGAGCGAAGAGAACGTGAAGACCCCATTCCCGTCGTTCAGCATAACCGTAACGTCGTAGGTACCATAATTAGAGGTCTGCAGATCGAGATCACCATCTCCATCAACGTCAGCCGCAAACACCGATGCCGGCATGGTCATATCTCCAACCGGATAATACGAAGGGGAGGCGAAGGTGCCGTCTCCGTTGTTCAACAAAACCGCTACATTGTCGGAGTATACGTTTGCAGTCGCTAAGTCCAGGTCACCATCGGCGTCAAGATCGGCGATGAAAACACCGGCAGGATTGTCATACACCATATAGGTCGTTTGGGGCAAAAAGGTGCCATCCCCTTTGTTAAGTAAAACCGAGATATTGCTGTCATACATATTGGCAATCACCAGGTCAAGGTATCCGTCTCCGTCCAGATCACCTCCAAAAACCGACCACGGGTCCTCATTCACCGGATAATCCGTATGGGGGGCGAAGGTGCCGTCACCGTTATTCAACAGAACCGAGAGGTTATCCGTGTGAACGTTCGCAGTTGCCAGATCCGGGTCTCCATCACCATCCAGATCACCCGCAAAAATCGACCAGGGCTTTTCACCCACCGCATAGACCGAATCGGGCCTAAAGGTGCCCGGACTTTCGTCGCTGACTTCAGCGGTGAAGGACCAGACGTAACTACCGCTTAAAGCAACTCCTAAGCTTGATTGTATGCCAGTGGTCAACACTACGGTTACTATCTCCCCTTCATCGAAATCCTCTGATGGGTTCAAAGTCGCTGTCTTGGTCGGGCTATCGTAGGTGATGGTGCCCGGATGAAAACCGGAAGACCAAGCATTAACCACAAAGGTGGAGCTGTTAATGGTGGTCTCGTCCATATCGATGTCGAAGGTGACTGAGATATTAGCGCTAACTGACACGTTCAACTGGTTTTGTGTCGGTGAGGTGGCAACGATGTCGGGCACAGTGTCCAGAGGGGCGCCACCGGAGATGCAATAAGCTTTTCCCCCGGATTTGCTGAGCATCTGGGTTCCGGCCAAAACGTCCGGTGTGGTGTTGCCGTCCACATCCGGAAGACCTCTAACCGTGAAGACCCGGTTGCCGGTATGGTAAGTCCACAGGGTATCGCAGGCTCTGAGGTCGACGCAGTAGATCTTGTAATCGAATGACCCCCCCACAGCCTCAGGATATCCATCGCCATTTACATCGCTTACTCCGTCGACTGACCAGACATCTCCTCCGTTCAACGTTCCCACAGTATATTTGCAGATTTGGGAACCGTCGGCACCGGAAACACATATTATGGCATTCAACCAGGATCCGATGAGAACATCCTGAATTCCATCGTCATCCACATCGTCGATGGGCACCACTCTCATGACATACTGGTACTGTCCTACATAGTAACTCCAGATGTGCCCTCCATCGGCACCATCCCGGCAATAAACGTATCCATCCCAAACTCCGGCCAAAGCATCCTGAATTCCGTCACCGTTCACGTCCTCGATGGCGGCAACGTCATGAACCGATGCTCCGAAGTGGTGCTGCCACAGGACGGTTGCCGTTCCAGAGCTGGCGCCCGAAACACAGATCATTCGGTCATCGTAGGTATCTCCGGCACCGACCAGGGCGTCGTTTTTTCCGTCTTCGTTAACATCGACAATCTCCGCTACGGCATAAACCGCATCGTCTGCTTGAAACTTCCAGATCAGGCTGCCGTCGGTGCCGTCCACACAAAAGGCGGCATCTGCATCCGATCCCGCGCCAAACAGAACCTCGGGCACGTCATCATCGTTTAAGTCCTCTATGGGGCAGATGCTGTAAATCCACCCGGAAGGTGTATAAACGTACGTATCATAAGACCAAACTACGTCTCCGTTCTGGCCATCAATGGTGTAAGCGGTTCGTCCTCCCCAGGCCGTGCCCAGCAGAGCATCAGGATGATCGTCTTCGTTTACATCCTCTGTATAGGAGACGCACTGATCGCCGTAACCACCGCTGTTGCTCGGACCGCCGGCTGGGCGGCAGGACCAGAGAACCGTGCCGTAGCCCGGGCTGTTCCCCTTGATGCAATAGAAATGATCCTCTGCCGGGGCTCCGGAGTCGTAAGTCTCCAGCAGCACGTCCGGAAGAGCGTCCCCGTCCGCATCCACAAACTTAGACACACATTCCACATTCTCGATTCCCTGAAACCACCAGATTAAATCTCCTCCGTCTTTGAGACCACCTTTTACCACAGGAGTCGGCATCGGTATGAAAGCATCGCTTCCCTTAAGCCGCTCCTGCATTAGCTGCCAGTCACGATCTTTGTTGACCACATCTCCCCAGGCTGTTGCAGCGACCAGAAGCACAAGTGTCACAAAAACAAAGACACCAACTTTTAACCATCTGGTAACCATAAAGCTTACCTCCTTAAGATTAGAGTTATTTTGTTTTTTAGTTTTCTTTGGATTATCCCAGAAACTGATTCGTTCAGCCTCTTCTAAGGTCAATGTAACTATAAATCTTGATTTGTCAATAGAATTTCTGAAAGAGTTGCACATCCAGGATGAGATGTTAACCTATTGATAGTCTAAGGGTGGAAGCAACTAACTTATTGGTTTTGCTTAAGTAAGATCTGGTATCCTTAGGTTTAAAAAAACCAGCACCTAACTTAAGTTAGGTGCTGGTTCCAATAGATATCTAATCTATAATAAGAACGATTGCTGTTTTACTCCTCCAGCATCTCCACATTAGCCCGGGGAATTATGGCTTTGCTTCCGTCTGCGAACTGGACCTCCAATACCCTGGCGGTCGACTCCGATTCCAGCTTCTGCAGGGCGGGAGGAAGGGCGCTTACTTTACCCAATCTCCCGAAGTGGGGCTCGCGAATCACCCGCACCGGATAGCCCTCGGTGAGTCCGATGCTCTCGAATTCCTCTGCCCTCTCCTTTGCGTGCACGTCCCCCTCATAGGGAATCACCAACTCCGGCCGGATCACCCCTGCCCGAATCTGGGTGGCTCCGTTTATACATGCCATCTTGCCCTCTTTTGATTTGAGAAGCGAGAAAGTTTTCTCCGCCATGTTGATCTGACCGAATCCTTCGGTGACCACCAGGGTTATGCCCAAATCCTCTGATCCGGTGATGGCTACGCCCAGGTCGTATCCCAAGAAATCCCTTAGATCCTTGTCGTCAAATCCGCCCACCACGATTCCCTTGGCACCCAGCTTTATGGCTTTTTTCAAGGCATCGGCAGTGACCAGACTTCCCCCCACCACCACCTTGCCCTCGCAATCCCTTTCGACCAGTTTATCCGTCAAAACCTCGGTATTATCCTTCACCACCACCTTGATCTCTCCGTGGGTCTCCCCGCCGATGCCGAAGATGCCCTGAATGAACGAACCCCAGGTGGAGACCGCCACCCCCTCTTTCTCATACACCTCCACCACCTCTCCCTCCAGATAAGCCGTTATCTCCACCGGTATGGGATTTCCCCGTATCAAAACCTGTCCGGTGATGGAGGAGATGCTCTCCACACTTCCTTCGCTTTTGGTTTTACATTCCGAGGAAAATAATCCGAAGAAGCTCTTGCTCTTGGCGATGACCTCGCCTTCTTTGACCTTCTCCTTTTCTTTCTTCAGCATGTGATGCATAATGTCTTCCGGAGGGATACCCAGAATGTTGGCCACGTTTATCGGCTCCACGTTTCCCGGCAGCAAAGTACGAGCCACCACCGTATCGGGCTTCACCTTGTCTCCAACCTTGCTGAGAACGTCTCCTTTCAAAGGAAGTATTCTCTTTTTGGTCAAAAGAACCTTTTCCGTTACCTTAAGTCCTGGCGTATATGCGTGACCCATAATTTTTCTCCTGTTTCCTGATTTTCTGTATTTAGACCTCCCGGATCCGGGCACCTAAGTCTGACGTCCATACCTGTACTTTTTGCCTTCACATCGACGTTAGCGGAACGGCTTACATCGAAGATTCAAATAAACGATTACATCTTCTCTAAAGCCTCTTTCGGGTAGATATCCAGAGCGGTCATCCATTCTTTTAGCTTCTGCACTCTGACTTTGGGATCGGTTGGCAAGTTAAATGGTCTCCCCCGGCAATCGAGGATGATTCCGGTTACTCCTCCATGAATGGTGGTCTCTACTTTGTTTCCTTTTCCTTCTCCTAAATCAAAACCACGATGGGGGTTTAATTCTGCTTTGCAGGTTAAGGGAATCCCGGTCTTTTCATCCAATCCGAGAGGAATACTTTTCATCTCTCTATATTTTATCGAGCCTTCCACGGTTTTCCCGTCGGGCATGGTGAATTTATAATCCAAAATCTCCCTTTCCTCTTTTCCGCCTCTGGCGGAGGATTCACCCACCGGTGCAATGCAAGTGCCCAGGTGAATCAAACAGTCTTTGTCAAACACTTGAGTGGCGGCTTTGGGGTGTACTGTGGATAAGACTCCTAACTGGGGCATCATAAAGATGGAGTCGACTGCCAGGCGGGTTATCGCTTCGGGCAAAAAGCCGTCGATAAGCATCAAAGCAGCCTGTTGTCTTCTTGGAGCATGGGAAAGCACTCCTCCGGAGCCTACCAGCATGTCCAGGCTCATCATGTTGACTAAAGTTTGACCGCCCAATTCCTGGGTAAAGGCATCTCCGATGGTTCTCTGCTGCTGAATTCCTTTTAACTCAGTGGCAAAGGATTTATGTTGCACAAATGCGAGTCTTAGGGCCTCCTTGGCGATGGCCTGTTCGAAGATGAGCTCCTCCATCATCTGAGGAATGGTGGTCGGTCGGATCATCTTGTTTTTAACCCTGTTTCTCAGATTCCTCTCGTCCATGTCGAATGGAACCCACCTCATCACGTTTTCCAATCCGGCTTCGGCAAAAACGTTGGAGACAGAATAGCTCATACCGAGATTGGCGCTGACCGTACGGTTGAAAACCCCAGTAAACACCGAAAATATGTCAGTCGTTGCCCCCCCGATATCCACTCCCACGACCTCAATTGCCTCTAAATCGGCAATGGTCTTGATTATGAGTCCCACAGCTCCCGGGGTAGGCATGATGGGCGCGTCAGTCCAGGTCATGAGCTTCCCATAACCGGGAGCCTGCGCCATTACGTGCTCTTCGAAAAGGTCCTGGATTTTCGCGCGG
>CAYOSZ010000124.1:0-6865 GCA_964406715.1 uncultured Ignavibacteria bacterium
TTCTGCGGTTTTCTTCTCAGAACACCAGAAATTCAAATCAAGCCAGTGATCCTCTCCCTTGTCGTATATGCTCAATCCAAAAGATGTCCCAATGAAAACATATTGTGAATCGAAATCTATACAATGATTAATATATAGCGGATCAAGTACGTCTGCAAAAAGAGGTTCTGCTGATAGAATCCAAATTAGGGATACTACTCTAATGAACCAATCCAAAAATCTGCTACAATTAAATGTGTTAGTCTCTTTTACCATAAAAAATACAAATTAAGATATTCTACGCTGACGGTTGGTCTTTTCCCTCCTTCGGAAGAACCCGGGTGATTAACCAACAACCTAAATATCCTGTTGGTGAAGAACACTAACAGGAAGCTGGAGTTATCACATATTATATTATATACGATTCGGGAAGCATTTTCTGCACCTTCTGGATATATCGGGTGTGCAATCTCTCATGATCCACCAATCTTCTCAAAACTTTCCTCGCTGTCCATAGATCACAGGTCGGACTTTTATATTTAACGGGCTGATGGACTCCTCTCATCTTCTCTCCGGGAAGCTTCTCCAAAGCTCCAACCACCAACTCTCTGATGTGTTTCAATCGCCCAAAGATGTCTCTGGGGAATTTCTCGGGCATATCAACATTAAGGCGGTTCACGTACCACCATTCCACAGAAGCGATATGTCTGAGACAATTCCCTATCGAGCGGGGCTGGTTTGGTGGTCTAAAGTTTAGCTGCTTCGCAGTTAGCCCGGAGACCAAATCCAGCAGGTCTTTACGAGAATAACCCATCAACTGAATCGTTCTTTTGATGTCCTCTCTCTTCACCGGCAAAACCTCAGACCAGAATAAAGGCTCAGGCTTACCTGCTTCAACCGGGTTATAATCCACCCGCAGCATCTCAGCGATCTCTATTTTCAAATCATTGCTTAGTTGTGGAATTTTTCCTTTATGTTTATTCAGCCACTTGAACCATTCGACCACGGCAATCTTTACTTTATGCAATGCTCTCTTCTTGGTTCGTCCAAAGACCCAACACCCGGGGCAGTCGGGGACAAAGGCACCGGTGGCTTCGGGACTAACCTCCAGACATACAGATGTTTTTGAAATCATTGATTCTTTTTACCACTCGATGTTTGAGTCGAAGGTTTAAATGATAATTAAAAGGCGTTTTCATAATGCGCCCACCTTCGGCGGGGCGCAGCACAAGCAAGCTTGTGCACTCCTTAACAGATTAACCGAATATCGATCCGATCCAATGACCGACATAGTGGGTTATGATTATCACCAACACCGCGATGAGCAGATGTTCCCCCGCTACTTTCCACGACTTTTCTTCTTGTTCCCTGGCTAAGTAAAAACTGAAGATAGACAACATGGACAGTCCCCATACTATGCTGACTATAATTGCCGTGGAGAGGGAGAATAACAGTATGGGAACGACGAACGTCATGGCAAAGATGAACTTGGCTGCGAAGGTGAAGATGGTCGATTCCCATATCTCCGTGGTGGTATGTTTGTTTTCTGATTCCTCTGAGACATGAATCCCCAAAGCATCCGAAAAAGCGTCGGCAATGGCTATGGTCAGAATACCGCCGATGACCGCCAGCCTCGAGTGCGTGCCGGAGTGCAAGCCCACCATCAATCCAAGTGTGGTGATTATCCCTGAGGTCAAGCCAAAACTTAGCCCTGTTTTCAGTGAATGTCTCATTATAAGGGTTTTATACCTTCAGTTGTTAGAAGCATACTTTTCGCGATCCATTAGCCTGAAATTATATTGTTTGAATATTCCTGTCATTCTCCAGGTCCGATTATATTCATTATATAACTTCGATCCCGGTTATGCAAATAAATCCTTAAAGTTTTTGCAGTTACCCAATTCGAATAAGCTGTTGCTTAAATCGCCATAATGATACGAAATATTATTTCACTTTTCTCACGAGGAAAATCAGCGAATTTTTCTGAACAAGAAAAATACCAAAGCATCTGAACTTGTTGCCGGTGAATGGCATATATCGAATTTTGCCTATCAGGGTCTCCCCTCTCTATCTGATGGAATCTCCTTATAGAAGAGGAGAGAACTTCCGTTTTTTTCTTACGTAAAAGGATGGGGTGAGGTTCGTTTTACAGTTGACGGGAGAATGAAAATTGCTTATCATTCAGCAGGGAATAATCATTTACTAAAGAGCGAAAAATGGATAGCGGTTCAGATAAGTCCATCATCTTATCCAGATTCATGAGTTTTGTTCTCAGGCACAAGCCTCAGAATTTTGGTCTGGTTCCCGATCAGCATGGCTTCGTTAATATCCAAGATCTTATTACCGTCCTGAAGAACCGATACGAGAATGTCCACAACTCTGACGTAGAGCAGGTGGTGCAGAATAGCCCCAAACGGAGATTCGAGATCGAAGGAGAAAAGATCAGGGCCAGGTACGGGCACTCCATCGATGTGGTGCCCCGCGAGGCTCCCTGCCAACCCCCTGATTGTCTTTATCATGGAACCAGCCCCGCCATGAAGCAGACCATTATGACCGAGGGAATCAAACCCATGAGAAGAAAGTTTGTCCATCTCAGCAAAACCAACCAGGAGGCTCTTCAGGTGGGAAAAAGAAAATCCAAGAATCCGATCGTTTTCACCGTAAATGCAAAAGAGGCTCATCGCCAGGGAATCAGCTTCTATGACATGGAATTAGTGGTTCTGACCGAGGGGATCCCGGCAGAGTTTATTCAGTTTTCTGACCAAAAATAAGGTTGATCAGACCAAAGAAAAACGGGCAATGAACAGGGAGCAAACCCTAATGGCAAAAGCAAAGAAGAAGATAAATTTAAAGGGGCTTTGGATAGAAGACTTGGAGAAGATGCTGGGAAACCTTGGGGAAAAAAGATATAAGGCCCGACAATTAGCCTCCTGGATTTATGCCAAAGGAGCCACCAGTTTCTCACAAATGACCGAGCTTTCCAGGGACCTCCAGGAAAAACTCGATGGTATAGCCACCATAGACAGCATCCGTCTGGCCAAAAGACAGCTTTCCCAAAAGGATATTTCCGAAAAGTTTCTGTTTGAGCTGTCGGATGGTCAGAAGATTGAAACGGTTCTGATGTGGGACGGAGACCGGGTTACCGCTTGCCTGTCGACCCAGGTGGGATGCCCGCTGGGTTGTACATTTTGCGCTACGGGAAAGATGGGATACAAGAGGAACCTAACCGCCGGTGAGATCGTTGATCAAATGATTGCCCTGCAAGATAATCACATCACCCACACGGTTTTGATGGGAATGGGGGAACCTCTTTTAAACTACGACCCTGTCCTCAAAGCCTTAAGAATTATAAACAACGAGATGGGATTCTCTTTAGCCGCCAAAAGAATAACCGTATCCACTGCCGGTATTCCCGACATGATCAAGAGATTGGCTGAAGAGAACATCAAGCTCAAATTAGCCATATCCCTAAACGCTGCCACCGATGCCAAAAGAAACCAGATCATGCCGATCAACAAAAAGCATCCTTTGAAGGAGCTGCTGGCAGCGGTGAAGGTTTTCGTGAAAAAGACCAAAAGAAGGGTCACCTTCGAGTATGTGCTGATAAATGACGTCAACGATTCCGAAGAGGACGCCCTGGCTTTGTCAAAGCTGGTGCAGGGTCTTCGTTGTAAGATCAACCTGATACCATACAATCATGTGCCGGATTTACCTTACCGGAAACCCTCCGAGGAAAAGATAATCGCCTTCAGGGATTATCTTTATCCCCGCTGTCCCACCGTCACTTTAAGACTGAGTAAAGGCGAAGATATACTCGCCGCCTGCGGACAACTGCGAACGTAATCCTAACTAATCTTCTGCTCCGTTGCATCGGTAAACCTTACTCCCATGCTGTAATGGTCAGGTGTATGGATACCCCTGATCAACAGGTACTAACCTCACCCCTATGTTCCCCCTCTCCTTACTAAGAAGAGGGTTCAGGGGGAGAGGTCACCCTAATATGGTTGGAAAAAATCCAGCCCTTTTTGCCTTTATATGCTTCCACCCGATAATTGCCCGGCTGGTTGGTATGATATTTTAAAGCCTCCCCCTTTTCTTCTTTGACTATGCTTCCATCGCAAAGAAGCCTGATTTTGCATCTTTGGGGAGTTCGTGCATAAATGGTGATCCTCTCAGATGCAGAGATACCGTCGCCAATTCCGGCAATTTTATCTTCGCCTTTTGCGTAGAACGAAAACCCTTGAGCATCCCCGCGGCGATGATTGGATATAAAGAGATGACATTCTCTGATGGCATCGATCACCTGTTCTTTGGCGATCTTTTTATCCGGGGACAGAGGTTCCTTAAGAACCAGATGTATCCTCAAGGACTGAAACTGAACTTTGTAGGGAAAGATTATGAAAGTAAACGGCCCCAGCTTGTATGGATGAGCATGTACGTCCACCCCGCTGATTCCACATACCTTTCTCTCTTTATTCAATTCGTCCCATATTTTCAGGGTCCTGGGTGTGGGGCTGGTCAGAAACCTTCGGGGGGAGAGAAACATCTTGAGCTGGTTGAATCGGTTTATCCCTTCCATCCATTCGGACATCTGGTTCCAGATTTCGATCCCGTCGAATCCCTCCGCATCCCAGGCTGTCCAGGGATAAGGGGGGAATTGGGGGAGTTCCCTGGTTTCATCCGGATGTGCGATTATACCTAATCCACCCGTCTGTTTTACGCTCTTCACATATTCACCGGCGGTAAGTTCCCCCGGCAAAACCTCGTTTATATCGAATGCCAGAAAGTGGTTTATATTGTTCTGATCGTGCATCTCATAACCGATTAGCACCAAAGTATTTTTGTGCCATCCCTCCAGCCCCAGATGAAGAGAATTCAAGGTCATGTGATCGGCAAACAGAAGAAAGTCCAACCCCAGCTCCTGCCCGATCTTTATCACCTCCGGGACGGACTTGCTTCCATCCGAGTCGGTGGAATGGATATGGGCGACCCCCACATATTCATGCCAGTTTGATTTATCAGGAGGATTAAACAAATTCTCTACCTAATCCGAAGTTGAGTTTAAGTCCTGCCCACCGGAATCTTTTTTTTGAATCGATCCGGAACTTTCAGCAGTATGATAAGGCCTGTTATCATCATCAAGATCAAAATTCCGACAGCGAAACGGTATTGAATGCTTGAAAGCACTCTATTAGAGAATTCAAAACCGAAGCTCTTCGAAAGCGAAACGAAACTTTGAACTATCGGATGGTCGGCTTTTAAAAAAAGGACTACCGCACCCCAGAGAAGTGGACCCATCACCGCGGCGACTTTCCCGGACAAGGCATACAGGCCGAAAAATTGACCCAGAGTATGCTGCGGCACCAGTTCTGTCAAAAGGGGACGGGAGGCTGTCCAGGTTGACCCCAGGCAGATACCTATCAGGGGACCCATGATCCAGAAAACGGTCTGGTTGGTCGTAAACATAATTACCATCAAACTCAATATCCATCCCAAGACGACAAATACCAAGGTTTTTTTGGAGCCGATCGAATCGGTAACATAACCACAAATAAACGAGCCGATCACCGCAAAGGTGGTAGCCACTATGAAAAACCATATCTTCACCGAATCGGGGAAGCCCATAACCACCTGAGCATAGACTGCCATGAAGATGGTTGCGGTGGCGATGGCATCCGAAAAGAAATAATATGCCAGAAGGAACCTTAAAACTCCGGGATATTTTTTGGTTTCGGATATCCCCTCCCACACCCGCCTGAATGCTTCTTTGATTTTAATCTTCTCCGGTATTTGGGGCGCCTTTTCCTTAACCCATAAGAATATGGGCAGGCTGAACAAAAGGAAGAATAGCGCCGTGGGAATAAAAGCTTCCTGTCTTCCTCCGTGGGTTAATGGTAGTTCCAAGCCAAATAGATGACCGTCCACGAAAGGTTTGACCAAAAGCAGCCCAAAAATCGAGCCGACATACCCCAGCGCCACTCCCCAGCCGGAGACTTTGCCGATGCTCTTCGGAGTGCTTACCTGGGGAAGTAAGGCGTTGTAAAAAACCAGCCCCCCCTCATAGCAAAAATTGGCCAGGGCAAACAAAAGCAAAGCCAAAGAAACTCTGGTGGCAAGGGGTGATACCGTATTGCTGGCTACTCCCAGAACGAAGGTGGCCAGAATACATCCCCAGGTTAAGATTGCAAGATAGGGTAACCTCTTTCCTTTTGCATCCGAGATCGCGCCCAGGGCCGGCATGGTTAGGGCTACCAGAAGCATGGAGGCCGCATAACTGACGCTGTAGTAGATATCCTCCATTTTGTTGTCTACCACCAGCCACTGGGCGAAATACATGGTGACTATGTTCATGGAGAAGATGGTATTGGCGAAGTCGTAGATCGCCCAGCCAGCGATAGCTCTTTTATTTTGCGGTGAAGAGCTGTTCATAGAATTCTGTTTTCGAAGTAGTGTGATAACCTTAAATGAACTTTTATCTCATCTTGTGGCAATCCACAATCCCAACCCCATGCCCAGAATGTCCGCCACCAGATCCTTATAGCTGAATCTCCCCCGGGGAGTCTTCAGGTCGTACAATTCTTTCCCCAAACCCAGGCTGAAGGTCAATCCGGCGGAGAAACATACAGATGACTTTTGGCCATTGCGGTAGAAATCACGAAAGACGCTGTAGGATACCCCGGACAGAAAAGCGCTGACCCCCAGGTGCTCCAATTTGTCCCGGGCAAACCATTTATCCGAGACCTTCAGTGTGTCGGTCTGCTGGGGTGCATCGAGGATCGGAACCTCACGGGGTGTATCAGCCCGGGAAACCTCAGCTAAGAAGGCAGAGCATATTAAGAATAAAACGAGATATTTAAGGGAAGAATTCCTTATTATCATAATAGCG
>CAYOSZ010000125.1:0-6861 GCA_964406715.1 uncultured Ignavibacteria bacterium
AGACTGGTGTATAGTGCTAAGTAAAACAACGTCTTAAGTATCTTGAGAGGTGATGATCGTCCTCGCAGCCACAATCCGAAAACGATGCCCCATACGAAAGCCAGTCCGATGCTGAAAACCTGCGTCGCCATACCTGCAGCGAAAGCCATAGACTCAAGGAAGTATATTCCGACAAGCATAACCACATAGCGAAGAGATCTGTTCGGCCTGCCGGTCACTTTGCCCAGCAATCTGGCGATGGGAATAGAGAAGCCGAATCCCGCAGCAAGATTCACTGCAACCAGTATGACCATGAAAGCTGACTCTGTGGGTTCCATTAGCTTCTATGTCTGGCGGTCCTTAAGGGCATGCTTGACCTGAAGGACTTACATCGAATCCAGCAGCCTCTTGGCTTTCTGTCTGATGAATGCGTAGTTTAAGTTGTTAAGCGCATTAAATTTTACAACTTTCTTGAGCTGCTCTTTCGCTTCGGACTTATCGCCCTTACCCTGGTAAGCCAGCGCCATTCTGTAGAAGTTATATGGGTTTTGCCGGTTGGCCTGCTGCAGTTTCATTAAGGCGTTATCGTAATCTTGTTCTTCAAGCGCAATCTCTCCGGCCAGCTCATTAGCCAGTCGAATCTGAACCGGATTATTTGTGGCTTTGACTTCACTGTGGAATTCTTCGGATTTGGCTTTTGCGGCTGCGAAGTCTTTTTTCTTCATAGCTACCCGCGCGGAATTGAAAAGAAAACCGCGCCTTACGTTGTCTTTTATCGCTTCGGAGAGATCGGACTCCTCAGCCACCTCCACCGCCTTTTCGAACTTCTCCTGCGCCTCATCCAGCCTTCCCGCTTCCAGAAGAATGGTGCCGGTTACCGCCAGATCACCGGACATGGCTGCGGCGTCGTTGATCTTTTCTGCTAGAGCATATTGCCGGTTTTGCTGCTCCAATGCGGAATCCGTGTTTCCCTGGTCGACATAAGAGACCGCCATGGTAAACAGAGCCGCGCGGCGCTCGCCGTCGTTGCGAGCCATATCGTAAAGCTTCTGAAGCTGTTCTCTTGCTTGTTCGTGTTTACCTTCGAAGTTAAGGTTCGTAGCAATGCCGATATGCGAGGGAACGAAATTGGGATCCACTCCCAGAGCTTTTCGATAGTATTCTATGGACTCATCGTATTTACCCATCTTCATGAGCAATTCGGCATAAGAATCGTAGGGATTGGGGTCGTCCGGAATCAACTCGACGTACTTCTTGAAAGCTATTTCCGCCTCGGTATAATTTTCCAAAAATCTGTAGGCATAACCCAGTTGATTATATGGCTGGGAGAAGTCCGGATTGATCCGGGTTGCTTTTTGGTATTCTCCTATGGCCATCTCCCAATCTTGCTGACCGAAATAATGATTGCCCAGCAAATTGTGAGCACGCTCGTCATTGGGATAAGCCTCCACCAGTTTTTTGTACAGTTCTCTTTGCTCCATGGGATAGGCATTAACTCCCGCCTCGGTCCCCAGAATCCACAGTCGTTCTCCCTCAGAGACCCCCTCAGCCAAGGTTTTGGCCTTGTCGAGATTCTCGAAGAACTCCTTTGCGCTGGGAACAACGAAAGACAAATTCAAATAAGCCATGGCAAAATCCGGATCCTCGGAGATGGCTTGTTCGAAAAGCACGCGAGCTTCGGTGCCGCGCAGTTTCTCAAACAGATCGCGCCCTTGAACGAAATACTCCCGTGCCTTCTCGGATTTGGTGGTGATGGGAATTTTGTCCTTCTCCCCGGGTGCAGCACATCCCATCATCGTCAGCAGAAGGGCACCCATCAAGAACACCAAAATAAACCTTAACGAATCCTGCTTTCTCATGGTTCACTCCTTTCTTGATTTAATAACCGTTATCTGAACCGGATGACCTGCCAAATCCAGATCATGGATTGCTGACTTAAAAAAGAAACCTCAAGATACTGTGAACAGCATGTATAAGATCGATGGTATAATAATCGAGAGATGGAAAAAATCAAAGGAAATTCTCATGCAGAGAAAATCATCTTTGCATGTCGACCATTTTCCTTATAGCTCTGATGTGTTCCGGTGTGGTTCCGCAGCAGCCCCCGATGATTGACACACCTAACCAGATGAGCTTCTTCGCCTTCTCTGCCATAAACTCAGGCGTCTCAGGCCAGACGGGTGTATCGCCCTGCATTTTAGGAAGTCCGGCGTTGGACCGGATGATAAGCGGAAGATCGGTATGCTGCTTGAACTCCTCGGCGATTTTTATCATGTTCTCGATGCCGTTGCCACAGTTCGAGCCTATGATATCGGCCCCCGCCTCTTTCAGTTCTTTCGCTGCATCCTGTACGCTTACTCCCATAACCGTGTAAAAGCCTTTGGGCGTTGGGTCAAACGTCATGGCTGCCGTAACCGGAGTCGATGGGGAGACGGTTTTCGCTGCTTTTATGGCAAGTTTTGCCTCGGTCAGATCGGTCATGGTCTCTACAGAAATGGCGTCAACACCCGCGTCTATGATGGCTTCTATCTGTCTTATGAAACTTTGGTAGATCTCCTCAGGTTCTGTATCTCCATGCGGCTTCAAGAGTTTTCCACTGGGACCACAGGAGGCGGCAACATATGCACGATCGCTCACAATCCTTCGCACTGCCTGAACGGCATTTCTGTTTATCTTCTCAGTCTTATTATCCAGCGAATAAGATGCAAGCCTCAAAGGTGATGCTCCGAAGGTGTTGGTCTGAATGATATCCGCGCCGGCATCCAGATAAAGGCCCGCGATTTCCTCAAGCACCTCAGGACGGGTTATGTTAAAGAATTCCGGCGGCTCACCCGGTTTCAGACCATAGTCGAAGAGCATCGTACCTATGGCACCGTCAGCCATGAGAATCTCACCGTTCTGTATCCGTTCCAGCAGATTTTTCATTTTACGCCCTCTTTACAGAAAACCCTGGAAAGGTAACCGGCCAGGGTTGGGAGTCCTGCCCACGCGGACAAAACGCATCGGTCTCTCGTAGGTGGAGCACCCCTGCCCGGCAGGTATTTCTCACTTCTTCAGGGACGTACTACAAGTTTCCTGACAGACTCCACCGCGTTGGTGCTGTCATAGCCATAAGCATCCGCTCCGATTCTTTGTGCAAACTCCTCCGAGACCGGCGCTCCGCCGATTATCGTTTTTACGCTGTGACCAAGTCCCTGTTCTCTTAACAGGTCGACTGTTTTTTTCATAACCGGCATGGTGGTGGTGAGCAGAGCAGACATGCCTATGACGTCAGCATTTTCTTTCCTGGCAGTTTCCACGAATCTCTCTGATGGAACATCGTTGCCTAGATCGATAACCTCAAACCCTGCACCCTTTAGCATTATGCCCACCAGATTCTTGCCTATGTCATGTAGATCACCCTGAACCGAGCCAATAACCACCTTCCCCCGGTTAGGCATTCCTTCCTTGACAAAGAGGGGCTTCAAAAGATCCATTCCCGCATACATAGCCCTGGCAGCAAGCAGAACCTGTGGAAGGAAAATCTCGTGAGCTTTGTATTTCTCCCCGATGACGTTCATGCCTCCGATGAGACCGGAATCAAGTATCTCTTTTGGCGAGATCTTTTCCTTTATCGCCTGTCCGGTTAGTTCGGATACTTTTTTATCGTTACCCTGCTGCAGGTATTCCGAAATCTCTTTCAAAATGTCCATCACTTTTTGCCTTTCTTGTAGCTGGTTTTCGATTCTCCCAGAAGCGTTCTTATCCTGTCCCGGCAAGAGTGATCCCTGCATTGACCGCAGAAAGGATAGGAGTCCTCAAACGCAAATATCTCTTTTTCTCCCGTCAACACAACGCCCGAGATGGATTTCAGAGGTTTCATCAGATAGCTATCCAACAGGGTGACGCCTATATCCTGGGGCCGAAGAAACTCAAACAGTTTTCTCTGCCCGCTCATATGCCATCCGCAATATCCCGGGCTGAATCTCAATATGCCTTTTGAGGGGGTAATTTCTCCTTTTCGTGTGAGCAGATTAAAATATCGAACCTCGATTTGATCGGC
This sequence comes from uncultured Ignavibacteria bacterium, assembly GCA_964406715.1. GTDB lineage: Bacteria > Zixibacteria > MSB-5A5 > MSB-5A5 > SM1-73 > SM23-73-3. Next base: position 4,022 of record CAYOSZ010000125.1, read on the forward strand.
TGCCCTGTCGGTGCCGGCGGAGGCGACGGAATCCAACATGCTTCCCAGCGCAAAATCGTTTGTCTTGAAAAGCTGGTCTATCTTTTTCGTGACCTTCTCCCCTACCGTAACAACAAACACGGCCAGACTATCAGCTTTCTGGAGAATTTGACCCACCGGAGTCTCTTTTTCGTTCAGCCCCTCACCTTCATAGACGGCTTTAAATTCGAGAATGGATATCTCTGACATGACAGATTTGGGCTTGGACAATTCGAGAAAAAGGTCGGTTGCCCTCTGGAGAAGTATTTTCACATCCTCGGTTGGTGCTTTGCCGGAAGGGATGCCCTGCATTTCAAGAACGTCATCTTGATCCGGCATTAACTCGTCGGCGGAAATTTCAATGATCTCTCTCATATGTCTACTTTAGGCAAGCTCTCCATGCCAAACTTGCGAGCTTCACCCTCCATCAGTTTTGTCAAATCCCTCTTGGTACTATCCGGCAGTCTTGAGGGTACATAATCCTTAAGTAGTTTTTCCACCTCAGCATGTGCCCTTTCCACCAGCAAAACACTCCCTTCCTCCTGCCACCTGGTTCTGCTTGCCCGATCGATTACGGGTCCCGGAAAATAGAACTCTTCCTTCAGATAGCGAAGTGTATGCTTGGATATGAGCAGGTGTTTTTCCTTGAGCAATTCCTCGAATCGGGGAAGTGACGGAAAGTCCTCCTTGGGCTGGATGCCTTTTATCATGCGAAGAGCCATCCCGCAGATTTCATTGTCTAAAACCAGCTTCTCTAAGCTCTGGCAGCTTTCAAAATCAAGCATTCCGGGACCGGATATGTTGTTTATGCCGGAAAGAGCAGCCAGGGTGGCTCCCATTGAAGATTCCAGACCGGATTGGGCATCCAACTGTTTGGCATCGCTGAGCGAAATGTATCCCTGGGTCGGCATGCCCAGATGCTTTCCGATCTCGTTGTAGGCGCAGTCCAACATCTGCGTCTCCACTGCCCCCATGGGAGTGGTCTCGTGCCGCACGTCGAAGATGGCCGGCGAGCCACCGTAAAGTACCGGAGCTCCCGGATTGACCAGCTGGCTTATCACCACACCGCTTAAAGTCTCGGCAGTGTGCTGCACCAACGTTCCGACCAAAGTAACCGGCGCCATGAATCCCGACAACGGCATGGAAACGAATTCCACCGGGATGGAGCATCGGGCGCAGTCGACCAAGTTCTGGGAGGTTACGTCACTCCATTTCAAAGGGGAGGTGGGGCAACAGGAGAATATAGTCAAAGGTTTTAGGGCAAGCTCCTCTTTGGTTCCCCGGACGGCAAGTTGAAGCTCCCTCATGATATCGAATGCCTCGATGGTAAACGCTCCGGTGACCACCGGCTTTTCGCAAAAGAGAAGGGAGAGGTAAAGTCGAAAGCTGTCGGAGATTTTCTCATGCACGTCGGCTGGTATGAATGCCGTGCTCTGAGAGGCGATATTTGCAAGCTGACTCATAAGCTTAGCATAACTGACATAATCAGACGTCGTCGGTTTGCGTATCTGATTTGTCTTATAATCCAGGATGTTCAACGCAGCGGAACCCGGAGTGAAATAGACGTTATATTCTGAGAAATCGTGGGTTTCGTTACCCAGAACATCATGGAGTTTGAATGAGTAGGGAACCGACCCCAATGCCCGGTCTATGATCTCGTCGGAAAGATACACATGGTATCTGTCTGTTTTTGCTCTCGCCCCATGATCCTGCAGCAGGGAAAGGACGTTTTGGTTATGAATCTCCACACCAAGTTTGCAGAGAACATCCCGGGCTTCCCCGATTATCCTCTCCTTCAGTTCATCACTCAAAAATCTCACCACCGGTCTCATCAGGTGCTCCTTTCGGATTGGCAACTGCTTGCCATATCTTACATCAAATCTTTGAAAATTGCAAGAGAATATCATTCCCTATCCCACTTCACCTGCACCTTCGGAAAAAACTGGAACTTTTCGCTTGACAATACGTAAGTACTTACATAAATTCAGGGGAAGTCTTAGAACCTTTTAAAGACAAAGGAGGTTCCCCGTGGATCTGATAAGACAGCTTGGACCTTTGGCACTGGCCAGCCGATTCCGCCGACTGGCAGATTGGCTGTATAAAGATGCTCCCCGTATCTACCAGGAAAGGGCTGCCGATTTTGAGCCCCGCTGGTTTCCCCTGTTTTATCTTCTGAAGGAACTTAGCAGCGTGTCGGTGACGGAGGCAGCACAGGCTTTGGGTTTCAGCCATCCGGCCATCAACCAGATTGCCGGTCAGATGGCCCGGCAGGGTTTTCTCAAATCGGTCAGAGACAAAAAGGATGAACGTAAGCGTCTTTTACGGCTGACCAAAAAGGGAAAGGCTGCCGTATTGATGCTTCAACCCGTGTGGGCTGACATCGAAGCTGCTGCCAGCGAGCTTGTCAGCGAGGCCGGTGGTGATTTGCTAACCTCCGTGGGAAGGCTCGAAGATGCACTGAATCAAGCCGGAGTATACGAACGGGTTATGCGCCGGGTTAAAAAGCGCGAACAAAAGAAAGTGAAAATCATCGATTACCGGCCGCAGTTCAAACGATATTTCAAGTCATTAAACCTCGAGTGGCTACAGGAATTTTACTCCGTGGAGGAAGCCGACGAAAAATTGCTTTCCGATCCCTACGGAAGAATCATCAAAGCCGGAGGATTCATTCTCTTTGCTCAACTTGATGGGAAAATCATCGGCACTGCAGCATTACTTAAGCATGATAAACACACATACGAGTTGACCAAGATGGCGGTGACCAGACCAGCGCGGGGTCGGCAGGTAGGGCGCAAGCTTGCCCTGGCGGTGATCAAACGAGC
>CAYOSZ010000126.1:0-6843 GCA_964406715.1 uncultured Ignavibacteria bacterium
AGTATCCCATATGATTCAGATCCACCCCCCGGTCGAGATATTCCATACTGATCGATCCTCGTATGTGTTCCCCTCCCTCTTTGTCAAACTCCAGGTAGGTGCCCCAACCATTCTGTTGGGGTCCTGTTTTGGAGCCTACCACCTGTCCGCTCCACAGATATTCGCCGTTGTGTAAACGCAAAGTCCAGTCTAAATCTCCGGTGAAGGCAGAGTAGGAATTCTTTTGGTGAACGGCGGTGGCCATGATCCCCACGCTGGAGTTCTTCAAGACGTCCTGCATCACCCGGGCCACGAAATAGTTGGACTGGTGCTCTATCACCTCCTGGGTGTTATACCCGTCTTCGTGCCTGTATTCCGCTGTTTCCTTCTGGGTTAACGCTTCCAGGATGCCGATGGAGGTGCCGCCCTTGGTCTTCCCGGTGGCTTTCCCGGCGAATAATATGGTGGTGGCGGAAGGTCGATTTATATAATAGTCCACGTCATCCGGCCACCCGGAAGGCGATTTCCCTATACGGCGGGAATAGAAGAGGTCATAGGGAGTTTCGAAGATCTTGAATCCTTCTAAGAAAAACGGGCGTTTCTCATCGTACCAGGTTTCGAAGGTGGAAAGGTTCAACACGGTCTCATCCTGCTCCACCTGACCGAAGTCCGGATTGATGGTGGCATCCATGGTGATATTGGAGGTAATCCCGTACTTTAAATCAAATCCGAAATTTCCAAAGAAATCCCTGCCGTCAGGATTGCCCAAGCTTCTGGGTTCGGTCTCTTCATATGAGACCAGGTATGGCAGAACCTCAAACATTTTAGGAGCGGAGAGGCTCTTCATGCCCTTCAGGTGACCAAAATAGGAGACAAAACCGGTAGCGTTTTCGGGAATGTATATCCACCGGTCCAGCTCGTTCTTGCGGGCTATGCGGCGGCTGCAGTAGAAACCCCACACCGGATTCTCCTCGCAGGCAAATCTCAGGCAGTGAAATGGGATTTTGAACTCCGCCGTCCAGCCCCAGGGGGTGATCCTGGTGGCTGATTCCCACACGGCATCCCAGCTGTCATCGCTCCAGTTATCATTGTAGTAGTAACTGTCGCGCTGGGTTCCCGAGACCGAGACCACGAAAGCGTATGCCGTCTGATGGTCGTGATGGCTATCTATAATTAGGTTGACCAGGTCGTTTTCCGCGTACCTGTCCCTCCGGGTCAGACGGCTGATGATCTTATCCGGCTCGGAATCGTACATCTCCATGCCCACGTATAAAGCTTCGTCATCATAACCCACCCTGACGAAGGTGGACTCCGAGGCCGGCTGGCCCTCGTCAGGCTGATACTGGGTGAAATTTCCGGAGCGCTCAGCCTTCTGCCAGAAAGCCTCATCCAATAACCCGTCGATCCTTGCACCCGGATTTGCTCTGACAGCGGTGATGCTCTTGACGGTATCCTCATCCGATCCTTGAGCCAACACGTCGTAATAGCTCAACAGGAGAAAGAGGAGGAAAAACAAAACTAAAATCAAAATCCATTTCAAACTTGGCATTTTTCGGTCCCTCGATTTAGAGGTGATTAGTTCAGTTATTCCCTTTCTCGAGGATAAGCAATGGCAAATCCCTTCACCTCCAACATCACCCTTTTATACACCTCCAGAGAATTGGAGGTTTCATTTTTTTTCCGTAAGGTCTTACATTTTTTTGACAGCTGTTCTCATCCAGCCAACCGTAAACGGATGAATTGGGTAACATAAAAAAGCCCCGCCGGATGGGCGGGGCTTTCGAGTAACCGTTTTATGTTTTTTTTATCATAAGCATGGTGGAGGACCACCCTGGTACAGATAGTTGACCAGATAAACCACATCCCCAATGTCCACCGTACCATCGCAGTTTACGTCCCCCATATCCAAAGGATCAGGAGCAGGACCGCCCCGGTATAGATAGTTGACCAAAAAGACCACATCACCAAGGTTGATCATGCCATCTCCGGTGACGTCACCTTTCGGGGTTCCAACCTCCATCGAGTCCATAAAAGGCAGGTGGTTATGAGCTGTAACGGTGATGTTGACGAAACCCGATGTGAGGGGAGATGGATAGAGGATCAGCTGTCCCATATCGTCGGTGTATCCGGTTTCAAAAACCTCTCCATCCTTGTACAAACACACTAAAGCCCCCAAAACGGGTGTTGCTCCGGATTCTTGCACGGTGATGTTCACGGTATTGGTTCCGGGGACGACAAACGGCGGAAAGTCCACGTATAAAGATCCAGCCGGGGAAGTCCACAAATCGATTGACGGATCCCCCATGATATTGTAGCAATCAAGATAATACTTACTGTATCCTCCGCCGCTGTAGTATTGGTAGAGATGATATAAAGCCCTGTCGGTCATGTCTCCTATAGCGTAACAGGTCTCGGCAAATGCTGCCTGGAACATCCGCTTTTCCAAGATATCATCCTCGTCCCATAGGGTGTTGGCTGAGGATCCCCAGAAAGCTATGCCTGCTTTATCAGGCTGTATGGCCCAGGTCTCCCCGAAACAATCGGAAAGATTGTATCTTCCGGTAACACAAGCATGGGAGAGAACGAATGGATACTCGTCCGGGTTATTCAGATTCTGAACGTTGGTTTGATTGAAATACACGCAAGCCCAACTGGTGGTGGATCCATGACCGGAATAGCAGACTATGGTTTTGCCGGCGTTCACACAATCGGTAATGTCGGCTGTGCTGCCGCCCAAAGCCTCCCAGATGCTGTCCACCTCCATCCCATGGGGTACGAGATAATTCTGGATTACGTATCGGTGAGTGAACTCCGCCGTCTGGCCGGCATCATCGGAGGCGATGAAACAGGCGGCACCCATCCAGGCAAGATCCGGGGAGGTGGGATTCTCATAATACAATAACTTGGACAACATGGCATTGGCGTCCAGAGAATTACTTATAGGCAATCTGCCCCGGAAGATATCGGCAAAATAATCGGAGTCCATCTTCACATAGTTGATGTCTGTGGCAGTCCCACTATACGATCCGGTCCAGTTGGGGATATATTCCGTATCCCCCACGAACAGAACGTAAGTGGGAGGGATGTCCCAGTGTTCGTAAGCGTATTCGATGTAACCTTCGATTTCCTCCTTGGTGGTGCCGATGTCCGGAATCTGAGCCACGGTTACCTGGAAACCTTTCAGGGTCTTCCATTCCACCAGATCAGCCAGGTAGGGATAGAAGCTGTTAAGGGTGATGATCAGATACCCGATGGGCAATTGCGGTGCACCTTTAATCGTCGACTCATAAGTCTGGTAGTTTATGAACAACTCCTGACACATCTTTTCAAACGGCGGCGAGGCATACCGATATAGCTGGTTCTGGGTGGTGGTGATGTCCGATCCGGAGAGGGTCAACTTTATCTTTATGTCTGAATAGATTCTAACCCTCCCTGCCTGTGGATTATAGCTCACCGGATAGACCGAAACAGCGACGAATCTATGACCGCGGACGATTCCGATCTCTCCCAGCTTCGCTCGTTCTTCAGGTAAAAACGTATTTTGCTGATAATAAGGCTCATCCATCGCAAACCCCACCTGCTGCCAGGCTCCTTCTATTTTGAAAACGGGAGGCTGGACCGGTACTATCTGCCTGCTAATACCCAATTCCTCCAGGCTTTTTTCAACCACCTGAAAACTTGCCACCTTCAGGCTCACTTCTGCTCCGAAGGGAATCTGCATCATTTTGGTAATGACCGGCAAATTCGGCTGGCCGATCACGTCGCTTACCCCTGCGCCGGGAATGGAAAGAAGAGCGAAATCTCCTCCCTTGGTAGTTGTCTCCTCCGACCATATCCCCGGAATCTGAATCTCCAACTCAATTTGAGTAAAATTCGATTCCAATAGATTCACCCGTGGACTTCTGTCGGGTCTAGGGGTCAACGAAATCCAATCCCCTTCAGTCTCTGCCCAGGCCAGGGGCAGAAAGAAAACAATCAGAAAAGCCACCACAGAAGGGAGAATAAATCCTTTGGTCCGGTTTGAAGCTTTAAACATTTTCACCATGAACCTCCATTGAAGTTAATCGGTTAAAATATCCATTTCTTTGACTTAAAAACAAGACAAAGACTATCATGATTAATACGAAACATTGTATGGTTCTGAGGGTGTTTAACCCAACAAGATCGGTTTATGTCTCTTTTTAGCTGTGAACTCAAGAAAAAACAGCCTCTTGCGACCCACATTTTCACTTCAACCGGTGCTCACATATATGCATCTCAACCTATATGTATAATAATACATCTCTCCGTCTTGTCAATCCTTTTTTAGGGGTTCTTTGGAAACCTTCTTTTGCCTCGGTCGCAGAATCGAAAGATCAGCCTATTTGAGGGAATTTGAGCCTTCCAATTGAGATATTCGTTATCGAACAGTGAACTGGGTCCCTCAAATGGGAAAAATCCCCTCAAAAAGAAAGGTCAGGGAATAAAATCCCTGACCTTTCTTCGGTATTATCTTACCCGTCATCCGAGTTTTCAATCTGCTCCTCTGTAAGCTGGTGGAGGGAAGTTGCGGGAATGGAATTTTAAAATCTCCTCCAGCCGGTCGAAGATGAAGTTATCGTGTCCGGCCTGGTAACCAGGATACCCGCTGTATTCTATATAGGTATGTTCCTTTCCATACAGGGAGAGAAGTTGATCCAGTGCTCGGGCTCCGCTTAGCAAACCCAGTTCATCTTGATCTCCGCAGTCCAGATACATGCCCAAATTAGCAAAAGCACTGTGATCATTGGCTAGCTTGGTTTTCACGTCGCAAAGCAGCCATTTGTTCCAGATGGGCGAACCGGGTGGGATGGTTCTGGTCGAATCGAAAGGCAAGTGTACCCCGTACCTTCTGCTCCCCTCCGTAATCAGCGTGATGAAATTAGTGGTATCCGGATCACTGGGGCTGCCGGGAGAGAAAGCTGCCGCCATGGCAAAAACGAGCTGGCTGTAAGTCTTGTCCGGATGTTCTGAGTCCGTCCAGGGATTGAGGCTCTTGTAGCTGGAATAGGAGAGGTCGGATGATCCGATGCCATTCTCCTCGTACATCTTGTCTATGGCCGCCCGGGTGAGGAACGATTCAAAGGAGGCAATCGGACTCATGGCGCTGACTGCAGTAAACTTCGTGCTGTCATAATCCATGGCCAACTTCAGCGCACCATATCCTCCCATTCCCAAACCGCTTATGGCCCGGTAACTTGGGTCGGAAATCCACACTTCTTGCGGCTTGCTGCCGTAGGTGTGAAAGCTCGAGTCTATTCTGGCCAACAACTCCTGTATGATGTAGTTCTCACAATTACCCATCAAGGTCGAGTTGGTGTAGAAATTTCCCCCCACCGTGAGGGAGGATACATCTGGCATGACAATGATCATCGGTTGAATCTGTCCTTCGGATATCAACCGATCAGCTAACTGGGCTACCTTATACACTGAGGCGAAGGTGGTGTTGTCTCCGCCCAGATCATGCAGCAGGTAAAGAACCGAGAAACCTTCGTTCAGCAGCTGAACGCCGTGCACATCAGGATCATACATGGGGGGGAGATAAACGTATACGTCCCTCTTTACGCCCCACGCACCATCGAGACCCCCTTCAAAAGAAGAGAAATCCCAGGTGGATCGCCAGATTTCATGAAACAGATAGCGGGTTCTGACGGGATTTTCCCTTTTACCGCAACCGATAAAAAGCGACAAAACCAAACATCCCAGAAGTAATCCAAGCAATATCCTTTTCATACCAACTCCTTTTTCTTCGGGTTCTTGGTACTCTCCTGCTTAGAAACGATAACTGAAAGATAAACCGGAACAATGGAAAAGCATCTTGTAGTTTCCGGGCATATTGTCAAAGCGATCGTCTCCGTTTGTATCCTCAATGGCTGTGACGTCTCTTTCCTGGTGCGCCACCAGCTGATAGTCATAACCGAACTCGAAAGAATCTATCTGATAAGAAAGACCCAGGTTGAAACCGTGTTTGTCTCCCACGTCCGGGATTAAAAGGGTGAAGGAGGAGTTGGGAATGGGTGATTGTTCAAAAAAGTAGCCGGCACGCACGAACAACCCCTCTTTTAAGATATACTCTCCTCCCAGGCTGAACTTGATTATGTTTTCCCAGTAAAACGGGATTATCGCATCCCTCACGTCCAGATAGATGGTATCATGTTGGCTGTGAGTTAAAGTCATGTCTTTGGTGTCCAGATACTCCAGCCTCGACCAGTTGACCGAACTGATATCAGAAGTCAGGGTCAATTTCTCCATAGGTTTGTACATCACCCCCACGCCGATCTCACCCGGAAGCGGCAGGGTGGTTTCGAAATCGCTGTCTTTATAATAGGCGGTTCCCCCCACGATCTCCGACCCGGGGATCATCGGCATATACATCTCCAGATCCATGCTTCCGGAGAGGCTGATATCGACCGGGCTCTGATAGGAAAATCCCAGTTGCAGTTTGGGGCTGGCTTTATAGAGGATGCCGGCATTGAAACCCATTCCCCAACCGTCGGTCATCATATATGCGTCCACCGGCCAGAAATCATAGGGCCGGGGATATTCGGAGGGGATCAGTACCGTCCTTCGCAAGTCGAAATCTGCCCGCTGTATGCTCAAACCCAAACCCAGCGCGAGCTTTTCCTCCATGAAACTTTTTGCCACGGTGGGATGCAAATCCCAGATTAAGATGTCGGTCTGGTGATCAAACTTAGGATATGGAACGTCGTTGTCGTATCCGGAGGGGGGCTTATACAGGTTCCATTGGGATTCCATCTTATAGGGGTCGTAGAATGCCACCCCGCCGGTGAATCCCTCGTACTGGGTGAATTTATAGAAACCTGAAAAACTGGGCAGAAAGAACGC
>CAYOSZ010000127.1:0-5810 GCA_964406715.1 uncultured Ignavibacteria bacterium
CACGTTCAGGAACAAAGAAATCTATTTTGAGCTTTTGGTGGACGATTTTCAGTACGATTTTGAGTCCGAGCCGCACCAGACCGGTTTCCAGCTCGGTTTGAACTATGCCGATCCGCTCGGCTGGGAGAGAAGTTATCTTAATCTGGAATACACCAAAATCAATAACTGGGTATACGGACAGAACAAGCCCTGGAACGTTTACACCTACCATGGCCGGGGAATGGGAAGCGTCCTAGGTCCGGATGCTGATCGCTGGTCTTTTGAGGTTATTTATCATCTCACCAAAGACATCGATCTGGCGTTGTTAGGAGAATACAGAAGAAAGGGGGAAGGACGAATCGACGTTCCTCAGACCCCTGCGGTACCCTCCTCCACTAAATTTCCCTCCGGTGTCGTAGAGTATACCAGTCGGCACAAATTTATCTTTACCTATCAACCCGGCGCTAAACTCAAACTGGATCTGTCTGCGGAGCATCAGAAGATCGAAAATTTTGAAAATGACACCCAAAAAAGACTGGATGATCTGGTACTTAAAGCAAATCTGGGCTTGAACCTGTGGAAAGAGAGAAGCTTTTAATTTGGATAAGCTGCAAGTTAAATCGCCCGCCAAGATAAATCTTTTTCTTGAGATCTTGAGAAAAAGGGAGGACGGGTATCATCAGATACGTTCTTTAATGCAGGCGGTGGATCTATGTGACGAGCTGATCCTGGAAAAAAGAGAAAAAGGCGTGGTGATAAGCTGCGATCATCCCGACTGCCCGGCAGACCAAACCAACTTAGCCTTCCGGGCCGCCTATCTGCTTCTGGAGGAGAAGAAGATAAATGCAGGAGTTAGCATAAAGATAAAGAAAAGAATCCCCGTATCCGCCGGCCTGGGAGGGGGAAGCTCAAATGCTGCAGCAGCTCTTAAGGGATTAAACCGGCTGTTTGAACTCAAACTATCGGATGAGAAGCTGCACCATTTGGCTTCCCGGATTGGATCGGACGTTCCGTTTTTTCTTTATTCCGGGCAGGCGCTGGTGGAGGGAAGAGGGGAAGAGATCTTATCCCGAACCTGGTATAGGGATTACTGGCTGGTTCTGGTATGTCCTGATTTAAAGGTATCAACCCGGTGGGCTTACCAGAACGCAAAAATTAGCTTGACAAAGAAAAGAAAAGAGCTTAATTTTAGAAATTCGAAGGACGCTTTGGGTTTTTTTGAAGCTCTTCTGTGTTTTGAAAACGATTTAGAAGAGGTGGTGAACAAAAAGTACCCCATCATCGGGAGGATAAAGAATAATTTAGAGAATTCTGGTGCGGTGAAGTCATCCATGTCGGGAAGTGGACCGACCGTCTATGGTGTGTTTGATCAAAAACCACAAGCAGAGGAGGTTACAAGAAAGCTTTTGCGAGGCGATTGGCAGGTTTTTTTGACACAACCAATCCCTGGTAACATTCAGGTCCTGGAGGAGGAATCCCACTCCCCGGCGGGGGGGTCATCCGGACATACAGCATGATGAGGAGCGGGAAGGTCCTTTTGCCTTTGGCTTGAGGTTAAAACCTATCTTAAAGCCAGAAGTGCGATGGTATCATCAAATGTTAACCGTCCACAGATCATTTCAACCAGGAGGTAAGTACAGTGGAAATCACCGAGGTAAGGATCACGTTAAGGGATGAGGCGAAGCTGAAAGCTTTCGTCAACGTAACCTTCGATAACTCCTTTGTAATTCGGGGATTGAAGGTGATAAACGGCACCAAGGGATATTTCGTGTCCATGCCCAGCCGAAAACGAAAAAACGGAACCCATCAGGATATAGCGCATCCCATAAACAACGAGATGCGCAGGATGATTGAGGATAAGGTGCTGGCGGCTTATGAGAACGAGCTGAAAACCAAAGAGGCCGGCGGCGGCACCACCGAAGAAACCGAAGAAATCGAAGAAACCGAAGATCAGCCGGACGAATAAACAACCATCCGGCAACCTCAGTCTTCCTTCTCGATCACGTCTATGACTTAAACCCCACTGGGGTTTCTTACCAGGGACGTGACTCGCTTTTTAAAAGCTTCTTTTGGGGCGTCGTCAAGTGGTAAGACACAAGACTTTGGATCTTGGATCCCAGGTTCGAATCCTGGCGCCCCAGGATGAAATGGTTCACCGTTCACATTCGACGGTTCAAAGCTTATGAACGAAAAGATAAAACTTATCTCCGGAAATTCCAACAAGCCTTTGGCCAAGAGGATAGCTGACTATCTGAATATGCCTTTGTGTGACGCGGAAATCGGGAGATTTTCCGACGGGGAGATCTCGGTCAAGATCAACGAGAACATTCGGGGAACCGACGTCTTCATAATCCAGTCCACCAACCCCCCGGCGGAAAACCTGCTGGAGCTTTTGGTGATAACCGATGCTGCCAGGAGAGCCTCTGCCGAAAGGATAACCTCGGTAATTCCTTACTACGCCTACGCCCGGCAGGACCGCAAGGATCAACCCCGGGTCCCCATCACCTCCAAGTTGGTGGCTAATCTAATAGCGGCATCCGGGGCGGACAGGGTGTTGACCATGGATCTGCATGCGGTTCAGCTCCAGGGTTTCTTCGATATCCCTATGGATCACCTGTTTGCCAATCCGGTCTTTTATGATTACTGCTCCGGTTTCAAAGCTGACGACTGGGTGGTGCTGGCCGATCTGGGCAGCATAAAGATGGTGCGGAATTTTGCCAAAAAACTCTCCATGCCGTTTGCCGTGCTGGACAAGAAAAGACACGTGGCCAACCAGGTGGAGATATTGAACGTGATCGGCCAGGTGGAGGGTAAAAACGTAATCGTGCGGGACGACATCGTGGACACGGCCGGAACCTTGACTCAGGCCGCGGATTTCCTGATCAAAAAGGGAGCAAAGGAGATCTATGCCTGCCTTACCCATGCGGTACTGTCGGGAAGGTCACTTGAACTAATCGAGAATTCATCCATAAAGAAAGTGGTGATTTCTGACACCATTGACGTGGAGGGTAAAAATCTCTCACACAAATTCGAGATCGCATCCGTAGGAAAAATATTTGGAGAAGCCATAAGCCGCATCCATAAGGGAGAATCTGTAAGTTCCCTTTTCGAATACTAATCCATTTGAGGAGTGAAATCTGATGAAAGAAATCGTGCTTAAAGCCAGACACCGGGAAAAAAGCGGAAAGGAATATGCCAAAAAGCTTAGAAGAGACGGGTTCATCCCTGCGGTGTTGTATGGCCCGGAAAGCCCTGCCGTGTCATTGGAGATAGAAACGAAATCCTTCCAGACTCTCCTGAGAGGGGGACTGGGAGAGAACGTGATCGTTACCCTGCTTTTGGATGAAAAGAAGGATGGTCAGCGGAAGGTGCTCATCCGGGAAATTCAGAGGGATCCGGTCAATGGAAACATCCTGCATCTGGATTTTCACCAGATATCCCTCACCAAGAAGCTTACCATTGAAGTTCCCATTCATCTGGTGGGAACGCCGGAGGGGGTAAGTGACGGGGGTATCCTCCAGCACGTGCTGAGGGAACTGGAGGTGGAATGTCTTCCCACCGCCATCCCGGAAAAGATAGAGGTGGACGTAAGCAGCCTGAAGATCGGGGACTCTTTTCACGTGGCCGATATCAAGGTGGAGAACGTGGAGATACTTTCTGATCCCAAAAGCTCAGTCGTCACCGTGGTTCCTCCTACGGTATTTAAGGAACCGGAGGTTGCTGCCGCCGTGGCTGAAGAGGAACCGGAGGTGATAGGCGAGAAGAAAGAGGGGGAGGAGGAGAAGGAAGAGGAAAAGAAGGAGGAGAAGGAAGAGGAGAAGGGCAAGGAAGCCAAAGCGGAGAAGAAATCTGCTGAAGGTGGCAAGGAAACGCCGAAAAAAGAAGGGAAATGAACTGATCAGCAGGAGAATTTCCTTCGGATTATGACCCGGAGTTCGAAGAGTTCCCTGCTTTAAGGAAACAAAAAGGTGAACTTCTAAATAAGAGTCCTGCGGGATATAGTTCAGAGCCTGCGAAAGTTATTATCCTTCAGCGGAGCTCTTCCGATTCCACAGAGATCTTTCCAAGAACCGAAAATGAAAACCAAGTGGATATTATTGCTGGCGTTTCTGCTTCTCTTTGGCTGTTATAGCAATAAGAATAAGACCGAAGAGAAGGCACGAGAGCGTATAACTCAGTTTGTGTTTTTGATGGCGACGGACCAGGTAGAGGAAGCAGAAAAGCTTCTGGCAAGCGCCCTGATCGACAGCGAAAATAAGGAAATCTTTTTAAGCAATTTCGATAACTGGCAGTTAAAGGATACCACCGACATCATCATAGACATAGATCAGATATACATTCCGGAGAATGATCCACAAAACAGAGCCAAGGTATCCATGACCATCACCAGCCAGAAGAACGAGTTCACTAAGATCGCCTCCATATCCTTAACCTACGAGAAAGGAGACTGGTACATCGGATCATGAAGGGCGTCATATTGGCAGGTGGATTGGGAAAGCGGCTTTACCCCTTGACCAAGATCACCAACAAGCATCTCCTTCCGGTCTATGACAAGCCCATGATCTTCTATCCCTTGCAGACTTTGATCAACGCCGGGATAGACGACATCCTGATAGTCACCGGGGGAAACCATGCCGGAGATTTTTTAAGGCTTCTGGGCAATGGCAAGGAATTTGGTTTAAAACACGTTAATTATACCTACCAGGAGGGGGAGGGCGGAATTGCCGATGCTTTGGCACTGGCGGAGCATTTCTCCGATTATGAGAAGATCGTCATCATCTTGGGAGACAACGTCATCGAGGGAAACATAGCCCAGGCGGTCAAGGATTTCCGAAAGCAAAAGGAGGGGGCTAAGATTCTCTTGAAGGAGGTTCCCGATCCCGAAAGATTCGGGGTGGCGGAGATAGCTGATGGCAAGATCGTCGGAATAGAGGAGAAGCCGAAAATTCCCAAATCCAGTTATGCGGTGATTGGTATCTACATGTATGACGCCAAAGTCTTCGACATAATAAAAACCCTTAAACCCTCCAATCGGGGGGAACTGGAGATCACCGACGTGAGCAACGTTTATATCCGGGAGGGGAAGATAACCCATTCCTTCCTGGAGGGGTGGTGGTCGGATGCGGGCACCTTCGAGTCGCTCCACCGGACAAGCAACCTGGTGGAACAGGGAGGGGCTAATAAAAAGAATCTATAACAAGGGTTTCGTGTTTTTGGGGAGTTCTTCAGCTGACAACTTTTAGAATATCATTTTATTTCTAAAGCCGAGCTTTAATCGCCCGGTAGTCTATGATTCATTAAAACCGTTGCAAAGCTTGTTGCCAAAGTCTTCCTTCTGGAAAACCACTCCCCCAGTTGGGTGATCACAAAAGGAGAGTTGAGAAATGATACATGGAGTAGCAACCAAAAAGCTCAAGGTGATTCCGGATGAGCGGGGGCGATTAACCGAAATCCTCCGCTCGGATGACGAGTTTTTCTCCAAATTCGGGCAGGTCTATATGACCACCGCTTATCCCGGGGTGGTGAAAGGCTGGCATTACCACAAGAAACAGACCGACCATTTTGCCGTGGTGAAGGGAATGATCAAACTGGTGCTGTATGACGGCCGGGATGATTCCCCCACCAAAGGGGAGGTAAAAGAGTTCTTTCTGGGGGAACACAATCCCCTGCTGGTAAAGATACCTCCTTTGGTTTTTCATGGCTTCAAGTGCGTAAGCGAACAGGAGGCCATCTGTATCAACATACCCACCGAGGTCTACAATTACGATCAGCCGGATGAGTTCCGGGTCCATCCCCATGAAAACGACATTCCTTACAATTGGGAAAGGGGG
>CAYOSZ010000127.1:5820-6830 GCA_964406715.1 uncultured Ignavibacteria bacterium
GGAGGCGGTGGATCGGGGGGCTTCGACGACGGCGAGCTGGTCCCGGCATTGAGAAGGCGCCTCGTTGAACACGTTTCCTTTTTCCAGAAGAAGAGGTTCCAGGTCCAGACATGAAGATACTCGTCACCGGGGGAGCGGGATTCATCGGATCGAACTTCGTCAGACACATCCTCTCCGAGCATCCGAATTACCAAATCATCAATCTGGATAAGCTCACCTATGCCGGAAACTTAGATAACCTCTCGGATTTGGAGGATAATCACAATTATAAATTCGTGAAGGCGGATATCTGTGATACTGATCTGGTGAATCGCCTGGTAAAAGATGGCATAGATGCCATGGTTCACTTCGCCGCCGAAAGTCACGTGGACCGGTCCATCTACGATCCCGGGATATTTGTAAAGACCAACGTCCTGGGAACACAGGTTCTTCTCGAATCCGCCCTGAAATTCAAGATAAAAAAGTACGTTCAGGTTTCCACCGACGAGGTATACGGAAGCTTGGGCAAAAAGGGTTCCTCCACTGAATCCTCGCCGCTTTTGCCCAACAGCCCCTACTCCGCCTCCAAAGCCTCGGCTGATCTTTTGGTGCGTTCCTATTTTGAGACCTTTGGCATCCCCGCCATAATCACCCGGTGTACCAATAACTACGGTCCCTATCAATTCCCCGAAAAACTCATCCCCCTGTTCGTCACCAATACCCTCTTCGATCAGGAGCTGCCGATTTACGGAGACGGCCTCTACGTCCGGGATTGGATATACGTGGAAGACAACTGTGCTGGTATTTGGATTGCGGCGACAAGAGGTTCTTTAGGGTGTGTGTACAACATTGCTGGAGAATGGGAGATGCGGAATATTGATGTTGCTGAAATGATTTTGAAAGCGAACTGTTTATCTCATTCCAAGTTGGTGTTTGTCCCCGACCGTCCTGGTCATGACTTTCGTTATGCCATGAATTGCGAACGTTTGAAGCAACTTGGATGGTCTCAAAAGTATGGTTTCTCCTCTGGC
>CAYOSZ010000128.1:0-5896 GCA_964406715.1 uncultured Ignavibacteria bacterium
CCGCCACCGCTTACGGAATTTGCAATGATTGTGTTTTGGACGATTGGGGAAGAGTTTGCAATGAAGATGCCTCCTCCGCTGGTGGCCTCATTTCTGTCTATTGTGTTGCCAGATGTTACGCCAGTACAATTATTTAGAAACGTTATGCCACCGCCACTTTGTGCCGAATTGCCGAGAATCAGATTTCCGACCAAACTTGGTGAAGTCAGATTACAGTAGACCGCTCCTCCCCAGTTAGCAGTGTTCCCCATGAACGTGTTTCGTCGTATAGTTGTGGCCAGATTGTGCCAACAGCAGATGCCTCCTCCGTCGGAGCCGGCGGAATTCTGCACAATGTAATTGTGTTCAATAACGGGTGAGCAAGCTTCCACACAATATATGCCTCCTCCCCTGCCAGCCGCTCCGTTCGTGATAGTGAAACCGATTACCTTTGTCGTGCTGTCTTGTCCGGCAGAAATCGTCACGACGGAACCGAGTGAGTTTCCATCAATTACTGTACCTATGATGTAAGTGGTGTCACGGGTCGTCAGAAACCACGACGCCAAAACGAGGTTGTTGCTACCGAAAGCGAGGTTCTCGTAGTAAGTCCCCGGAGCCACGAGAACAGTATCTCCGTTAACAGCCCCATTGATCCCGCCCTGAATGGTGGACGAATCACCCGGTACATGTATGATGTTTGCCTGTGACTGGTGGAATGAAAATAGAACAAGGATAAGACAGAAAATTATAGCTACTGAGCGCATGAAACCTCCCGGGTTTTGAGGTGGGAGATAAAAGAGAGGCATATCATCTTGGACAGCCCTTATGTGCCATTAAGTTTATATATAAATATACAAGCTTTTTTTGAAAGTGCAAGAGGATTTTGCTTAACAAAAATAGAAAGAATAATCGCTTCTGTGCGGAAGCAATAACGGAGGCCTAAGAATGGGGAAAGTGTGATATAACTATCTAATCCTGACCTTAGCTTTATTCTATTTCAAAAGAGTCATCTTTTTCGTCTCCCGGAAATCGCCCGTTTCCAATACGTAGAAATAGATGCCACTGGAGACTTCTTCTCCCTTTTCGTCTTTGCCATCCCAGACCACCTGATAATTCCCGGCCATTTTGGGTTCATCCACTAAGGTTCTCACCTTCTGTCCCAGAATGTTGTAGATTCTCAGTGTGGTGTGAGCATTTAGATTGTCCGCCGTCCGCCGTCCGCCGTCCGCCGCTTTCGTCTGTCTACTGCTTATTGAATACCGGATGCTGGTGGTTGGATTGAAGGGATTGGGATAATTTTGGCAAAGCTCAAAAGCTTCGATGCCGGAGTTTTGGTCATCTTCGTCTACACCCGCCACCAGGCTAACGGTGATGGAATCCTCATAAGGGATGAAATCGGTTTTGGTTGCTACCACGCTCATCTCTCCCACATCGTCCAAGTTTACCTCACAACCCAAGCGACCCTGCTGATCCGTCTGCCCCAAGAACATCACTTCGCCCCTTAAGGTCATGCAGACGGAAGCTTCACCCACGCCGGTTCCCCCGGACGTAACCAATAGATCGATGGTTTGCTTACCCATGGTCACCTCTTCCGGATGATTCACCGCCAGATTTGATGGAATCTCGGTGAAAGCCCGCATCTCCGGATCCCCGAACAGATTGTGCCCATAGTCGATATCCAGATAGGAAGGATAAGCACACCTGGAGAGGGCTTCGGCTACGCCCAGGTGATGTCCCAGACCCTCGTCGAAGAGATACTCCAAAAACTTTTCGAAAAGTTGATAGGAAATGCTCACCCAACCCCACCTGGTGTAACCCAAAAATGCCACCCCGCCTTTTCGGCTGACCAAAGGATAGAATTCACCCACACTCGGTTCTCCACCCATATAGAGATATTTGTCCACGTCTATGGCGCCCTGACTGCAGGAGATGGAATACATTATTCCGTATTTTGATTCATTTTCCAGATTGGGCATATAGCCGTTACCATCGCCTCCTCCCTCCATGGCGCTAACCCAGGACTTGGGACTACCGTTGGTTAAGTTGGATTTCGCCACAAAACTACTTGATTTCCCGTGAGCCAATACCCCGATGATCCCCCAGCCCTGATTCATCACCTCCACGCAGGTCTCCCCGACGGGACCTATGGGATCCGGTGCGTCCCCGGTGGGGGATTCCTCCAGGGTGATCAAGTCCTGATCGAAGTGGGATGGGATAAATTGGGAGACCAGATTATGCTGTCCCAATCCCCCCTCCCAATCTCTCATCTGATCGGAGCTCATCCACAAAGCCCGGGTGAGATAATCGGTTCCTCTTTCTCCGGGATTTTTCTCATAAGAAAGCAGTTTCTCCACAAAAGCGTCTGCCTCTGCGGCGTTATCGCACGGTACTCTTCCCACAAACAGATCCGGATAGATGTCGGGATTGTCGTCCTGGGGCTCTCCCCAGATGCCATCGTTATCTAAATCCCACTCACCATCCACGTCCGAAAAGTAAAGATCGCAAATCTGCTGGCTGGTAACCGACGGGGGGGTGGAGACATTGGAAGGGTAAGCATACCTGATCGGAACCACGTCCTCGTCCCCTCCCAGAAGCACCCAGCTGGTGCCGTTCTGATAAGCTTCGATCAAGAAATTCCTTAACCTTTCTGAGTCATCTCTCCCCGAGTAATTTAAAAGGATGCTGTCTATTAACACGATGCTTGCCTCCACCCCCTTTTTGGTCTTCCATTCAGCCAAAGGCTGAAACGCCGGTTCAAGCTCCGCCGAGGTGATAATCAGATAAGGATCGAACGTTGAACTTTCGAGTTTCGCTCCTTTCAAGAAAGGCTGAAAGTTTCTGCAAGCGTATGTGGAGATATCGTTTTTGTTGTCAACCAACCGGTTCAGAATCTCCTCATGTAACTTATGTGCCCGGTCCGATCTTCCGTACATCTGAGAAGATCTGGGTAGAATGCCGGAACTTTTCAGTTCCACTCCGACGTTTAATTGTGTATATAAGATGAGCCTATGGGATTCAGGCTGGTATCGCAGGGGATGCAAAGCTAAGGTGAGCAGATGATTTCCCCCCATATATCCCTCATCCAACAGTTCCACAAGTTGAGAGGGATAAGGTGAATCTAAGTTATAAATCGCCGGAAGTGGCTCCACCCATTCGCTGATATTAGATCCGTCCGTTTTCTCATCCGGCTGAGCGGGAAAGATTGAGAACTCCCCTTTCAGGATCATATGATCCGAGTCGGTGATAGAAACACCCACCACCTCGCTATCAGGGGGAAGGATCAGGCGGATCAACTTGGTGGGGAGATCGGGACAGCCGGCTTTTTGTTGTGTCCCTACGCACCCCTTCAACCTGACCACATCAAAGCCATCCCTCCGATCAAACTCCAGGTCACTCTCAGAGAAAGAAGCCTGATAGGTAATCTGGGCAACACCTGCCCCCCCAAAGAAGAAGAAAACAAAAAGCAGAAACAAAAAACATTTAAAGCTTCTGCTCATCTTGAGCCCCCTTGAGAAATCAGTTCAAAGAGAAATTGAAATTCACGTCTTCATACTTTGCAATGTGCATGCCAGCGGGAAAAGTTTTTGAAAACCCGAATGCTTTTATGTCAATCTGACTTTTATCAACAGGTTATCCTGGCAGGCTCCGATGCCGGAGTTGCAAAAGAGTGAAATCTGCTCTTTTTTCGGAATTGTGAATATGGGAAATGCCCAATACTTTGTGGTAGGACGTCGATATGACCACAAGGGAAAAAAATATTTCAAAAAACCAATTTTTTTCTTGACAATGGAATACTTGGGGCATATTATGGGATACAAGTGGGCGCTTGAGGGTGAAAATGGGCGAAAGTGTAAAATGCTAGACTCTGAGATAGGTTTTCATCAGCCACAATCGCAAAGGTAAGTCCCGGTTCTTGAAGTCAGATAAAAAGTTAAAGCGCCTTTCTGAGGGAATGGCTTGGCTCGGAGAGTCAAAGCCCGACTGTTGAGGGAATTTCTCACCATGGCTTCTTTCAAAGGTACATACCCATCCACCATCGACGGGAAGCGGCGATTCAAGCTGCCCAAAAAACTCAGAGAGGTCGTACCATCCTCCTCCAATGACAATTTCGTGATGGCACCGGGATATGATGGCTGTATCTTTCTCTTTCCTGCCGATGAGTGGGCCAGGCAGGAGGAGAAACTGAAGAACCTGAAAGTGGATTTGGGGGAACACAGGTTTTTGGAGCGGGTATTCGGCCCGGAATCGGAGGATGCCAGATTGGATCGGGCGGGGCGGCTCACCATCTCCCAGCGACTTCTGGATATCGCCGGCATAGAAAGGGAGGTTTTGATCCTGGGAGTTCTGTCCCGAATCGAGCTCTGGGCACCTGAGGATTATAAGAAATACAGGGAGCAGTATAAACAGAGCTTTGAGGAAGTGGCCGAGAAGATATTCAAATCTTAAGCTCTCCTTGAAGCCGGGATTCACCTCGTTTTTTTATCACAACATTTTGTTTTTCTTGAAGATACTTTAAGTTCACTCCAGGCCATGAAGGGCTGGTAGGTATCACATAACCTTTCGAAAGGCGATGAAGGACCACCCGGAAACGAAATCGACCAAGCTGTATGATCCCGCTTTTCAGGGGAAGCCTCATCTTGCCACCACGTCCCAGTCGATTGAAAAGGAGCGACAAAAGCGAGGTCAAAACCGATAGGTCAGCGCCAGATGAGAAAAGACAAATCAAGGGAATCATGAGAACGAGAAGATCATGCATGTGCCAGTTCTGGTAAAGGAGGTTTTGGAAAATCTTCTCTCCGAGAAATCCGAGCTTTTAGTCGACGCCACAGTGGGAGCGGGGGGACATTCGGAAGCCATTCTGGCGAAATCAAAGGTGAGGTTAATCTGTATCGACAGGGATGAAGATGCTTTGAGAATCGCCGAAAGACGATTAGCCCCATACAAAAACAGAATTCACTTAGCACATCTTCGTTTCAGCCAGATAGAAAGTTTTCTTACGGATCTGAAGGTTAAACAGGTGTCAGGATTCCTTTTTGATTTTGGTGTATGTTCGCTTCACCTGGAAAATGCAAAAAGAGGCTTCAGCTTTCAATTGGATGGACCCCTGGACATGCGAATGGATCGATCGCAGCAAAAAAGTGCCCTGGAGGTGGTAAACGGTTACTCTCTCTCCGAACTAACCGGGATCTTCCACAAGTTCGGGCAGGAGAGATTCTCCAGAAAGATCGCCAGAGCCATCTTAAACCGGAGGGGAAGATCTCCCATCCGGAGCACCTTTCAGTTGAGGGAACTGGTGGAATCGGCCATAAATCCCAGATACAGGATAAAGTCTTTGGCCCGGATATTTCAAGCCATAAGAATAGAGGTAAATGACGAGTTGGGTGAACTGAAAGAGGGATTAACCCAGGCGATACGTTTTCTGACGCCCGGGGGAAGGTTGGCCATAATCTCCTATCACTCCCTGGAGCATGGCCTGATCAGAAACAAGCTAAAACAGGAAAGCAAAGGTTGCATCTGTCCGCCGCATCTTCCGGTCTGCTCTTGCGGGATCAAAGCCACCTTAAGAATGCTGACCACCAAGCCCATAGTCCCCTCGCCCGGGGAGATCGAAGTCAATCCCCGGGCAAGAAGCGCCAAACTGTGGTTGGCCGAAAAGATAACTCCCGAGTGAATTCAAAAAGGCAGAAGAGGGAATGAGAGGAACAGTAGGCAGCCTTAATCTAACCCGGCAACATTTGAGGAAACCAATGTGAGAAAAGAGAAATCAAAAAGAAGCCGTTTTGCTGCAAAGAAAAGCACCAAGCCAAGATTCCTTTTGATTTTTCTTGTTTTGATACTCTTGTCCTGCGTGTATATCTGGCAAAGGGTGACCACTATCACCCTCTCGGCCTGCACCAAGGAGCTGAGGCTCGAAACC
>CAYOSZ010000128.1:5906-6819 GCA_964406715.1 uncultured Ignavibacteria bacterium
AGCAGGAGACTCTCAAATACCTGCAGATCGAAGTGACCAAACTCAGCTCCATCCCCAGAATTGAAGAGAAGGGCAAAAAGATGGGATTGGATTATCCCAACCTGGATCAGATCGGTCTCCTTCGGGAATCGTCTGATTCCACCTACCTGGAGACGTCAGGCTCCCCCGGAAACATCTGGACCAAGCTAAGGCAACTACAAAGGGAAATCCTCTCACCGGACGAAGCCCTGGCCAAGGAGCCTGACCATGAACCGTAAAGTCATGGTGAAAAAACCTCGCCGCCCGAATTCGAAGAAGCGGAGCCGATCCACCTGGACCGGACTCTCCAGAAGAAGGTCGGTTACCGTCTTTGCTTTGGGAAGCCTCCTGTGGGCTTTGATCTTCTCGCGTCTGTTTTTCATCCAAATCCTGAAAAGCCCGGAATACAAAAAAATCGCCTTGGGACAACAGAGGCAAAAGATCAAATTGGAAGCCAAAAGAGGATTAATCTGCGACCGGAACGGAAAAGATCTGATCATCAATCTGCCGGTGGAATCTTTCTTTGCCATCCCGGAGAGCGTGGGGAGCATCAATCAGGTGGCGAAATCGTTCAGCTGCTCCCATTCGGGCTTCAACCAGTTGAAAGAACAATTGAAGACCACGAAGAATTTCGTGTGGCTGAAAAGGAAGGTGGAAAAAACCGACAGTGAGAAGATAAAACAAAAGAAGTTGGAGGGGGTATGGACGACCGAGGAAACCAAAAGGTATTATTTACATGGAGACTTAGCCGGAGAGGTGCTGGGATTCACTGACATCGACAACCGGGGGCTGGGCGGGGTAGAGCTTCGATACGACAAATACTTAAGGGGCCAGGACGGGGAGGGCATCCTTCAGCGGGACGGCCACAGAAATTCATATAGAACCTCTGAATATC
>CAYOSZ010000129.1:0-6799 GCA_964406715.1 uncultured Ignavibacteria bacterium
CTAAGGGGAGAGGGTCAGGGTGAGGGGGAATTAAGAAGAGAAGAAAAATAAGAGACTGCTTGAGTAACAAACCACCTCTCCCCCTTGGTCCCCCTCTCCTTGGCAAGGAGAGGGGGAAAGAGGGGGTGAGGTTAGAAAAATAGAATTGCTGATCAAGCATGGCGAAACCTGCTTGACAGATATAACTCGATTTATCAAGACCTAGAAAGGATAGGTAATGAAATCTCCCCGCCGGAAAACTAAATATATTTGGGTAATCTCGGATGGTTCCGGTTCCACCGCAGAAAGGGTGCTGCAGGCAAGCCTGGTGCAGTTCGGAGATGAAAAGGTGAAGGTGGAGCGCATCCCCGACGTCAGAACTTCCGAACAGATCGAACGAATAGTAAGCACGGCGGCAAAGAAGAAAGGACTGGTGGCATACACGTTGGTTACACCTGAGCTTCGCAAGGAGATCGCCACCAGAGCCAACGAGCTTTCCGTCCCCACCGTGGATCTTCTGGGACCCTTGCTGGCGACGCTGACTGCCTTCCTGGCCGCCCCCCCGGAATCCAAACCCGGATTGTTGGGTGAGCTGGACCATCATTACTTCAAAAGAATAGATGCAGTTGGATTCACCGTAAAGCACGACGACGGGCATGGATTGCACGATCTGCGCAAGGCAGACGTGGTGATACTGGGGGTTTCCAGAACGTCGAAGACGCCTTTGAGCATGTATCTGGCTTATAACAAGGGACTGCTGGTGGCTAACATTCCCATAATATTGGGATTGGATCCTCCCACCGAGCTTTTCGAGATCGATCAGAGAAGAATTGTGGGATTGACCATCAATCCTGACCTGTTGGTCAGTCTCCGTCAGACCCGGTTAGCCCAGATGATTCACTCAGACATAAATTACGGTGATGCCAGACACGTGATAGAGGAACTGACGTACAGCCATCAGATATTTCGTAAAAATCCCAAGTGGCCGGTGATAGACATCACCGGGAAAGCCGTCGAAGAGATGGCTAACGAGGTGTGCAGTCTGCTAATCAACAGGTCTATGTGATTTTTCACCGCAACGACAGAGGGTATTCCGCTTTCGAGAGGAGCTATAATGAAGATAGTAGTGCTGGGAGCAGGTCTGGTGGGGGGAGCCATTGCAAAGGATTTGGCAATAGATACTAACGTGGAAGTCACCGCCGTTGATATTGATCAGGCGAATCTGAATAAATTAAAAGGCGTCTCCGGAATAAAGATTAAGAACGCAGACCTCTCCGATTCGTCCACGGTTGCGAAGCTGGTTGAAGATCACGATCTGGTGATTGGCGGGCTTCCCGGGCATATGGGATTCAACACCCTAAAGACGGTAATTCAGTCGGGCAAGAACATAGTCGACATTTCGTTTCTTCCGGAAGACCCGTTCAAGCTGGATAAATTGGCCCAAGAGAAGAAAGTCACGGCGGTGGTAGATTGCGGCGTGGCACCGGGATGCAGCAATCTCATCCTGGGATACATGACCGGTATTCTGGACAAGACGGAAAGCTTTGAGTGCTACGTGGGGGGATTGCCCAGGGTACGTAACTGGCCTTACGAATATAAAGCTCCCTTTTCTCCTGCGGACGTGATAGAGGAGTATACCCGGCCCGCCCGGCTGGTGGAAAACGGAAAGGTGGTGACCAAACCGGCTCTGTCAGAGGTGGAGTTTTTGGATTTTCCCGGGGTGGAAACCTTAGAGGCATTCAACACCGACGGTCTGAGAACGCTCATACACACCATGCAGGTTCCTTGCATGAAGGAGAAGACCATGAGGTTTCCGGGGCATGCGGAGCGGATGAGGATGCTCCGGGAGACCGGCTTTTTCGGGAAGGAACCGATTTCACTGGGGGGAGTTAGTGTGAAGCCGCTGGATTTAACCTCAAGACTTCTTTTTTCCATGTGGAAACTTAATGAGGGGGAGGAGGACTTCACCGTGATGCGCATTGTGGTGGAGGGGAAAAAGGACGGCAAACGAAAACGTTTCGTTTTTGATCTTCTGGACAACTATGATAAAAAGACAAAAACCACCTCCATGGCACGCACCACCGGATACACCTGCTCGACAGTTGCACGACTTTTGGCTGATAAGAAATTCGACCAGTTCGGGATCTGTCCTTTAGAGCTGATCGGCCGGGATCACGAATGCTATCGATACGTGATTGAGGGTTTGAAGAAAAAAAGGATCAACTTCAAAGAGAGGGTGCTCGAGTTAAGCTGAAGTTGAAATCGATAAGCCTAACATTCAGAAATTGGGTGAATAATAACAAAGGAGGAAAGAGCAATGAAGATAAGAGACATCTTGAAAGACAAGGGGACCGAGGTGGCCACGATCAAAACAGAGGAAACCATTCGTGATGCGGTGAGAATTTTGGTGGAAAAGAACATCGGTTCGCTGTTGGTGCTCGACGAGAAGGGCAGTATCACAGGCATAATCACGGAAAGAGATATATTGAAGCAATGTGACAGGTCCGTCGAATCGTTTAAGGAAAAAAAGGTAAAAGAGGCGATGACCAAAGAATTGATCGTTGCATCCCCGGACGATGATTTGGATTATGCGGAAAACATCATGACTGGAAACCGGATAAGACATCTTCCCATAATAGCAAACAAGAAATTAGAGGGTATAATCTCCATAGGCGATCTGATAAACGTACTGC
Organism: uncultured Ignavibacteria bacterium; assembly: GCA_964406715.1. Classification (GTDB taxonomy): domain Bacteria; phylum Zixibacteria; class MSB-5A5; order MSB-5A5; family SM1-73; genus SM23-73-3. The sequence continues at coordinate 2,673 of CAYOSZ010000129.1, forward strand.
GCGGAGAGTGCAAGGTGGAAAATCGTTATCTGAAGGATTTCATCTCAGGCAAATATCCGGGCTAAGACGGTTCAAGCCAGGGGTGTATATTGTTTAGTCGGAAGTCCTCTTTGGAGCTTATTACCTAGGGAGAAAACCAGATGACAGAACAGAAACACTCTTTTGTCAGCGTGAAGGATCAATCTGACAAAATCCTCCGCAAGGAGATAGTTGTTCCATCCACTCAAAAACAGGTATGGGATGCCTGGACCACCACCGAGGGCGTGAAGACATTTTTCTCCAACGAGGCTAAAATTGAGCTTTCTGTGGGGGGCTGGTACGAGATTTATTTCATTCTCGATGCTCCACACGGATCGCGGGGATCTGAGAGCTGTCAGGTGTTAAGTTATCTGCCCATGGAGATGCTCTCCTTTTCCTGGAACGCTCCTCCAGAATTCGGTGAGCTACGCCAGAAGCACACCATAGTTGTCCTTCAATTCGAGCAAGTCGAGCCGGGTAAGGTGAAAATAGTCTTGTCACAGCATGGCTGGGGCAGGGGGGAAGAATGGAATAAACTGTACGACTATTTCGACAAAGCCTGGGCATACGTACTGGGCAATCTCAAAAAGCGTTTCGTGGTAGGTCCAATAGACTGGTCGTCACGGTGACGATTCATTCTCGGTGATTTGCGGAAATCGGAGATATTTCCGGACGTCTCTATGGAAAAGATTGACACCATCTTGAAAAAAGTCGCTTCGTTGAAACCGGATAAAGTTCTGGATATGGGCTGTGGCTGCGGAAACTTTACCGCTAAATTATCACCGTACTGCGGAGAGATCACGGCCATCGATTCATCTCAGGCATTAATCGATCGCTGCAAGCAGGAAAACGGAAGATCGAATATTACTTACGTGTATATGGATGGTATAGACATCCGTTATCCTGAAAATAGATTTGATCTGGTGCTGGAGAGGGCATCCCTGCATCATATTCGCCAGTGGAAGAAAGCTTTGGATGAGATGATAAGAGTATCATCGAAATACGTGCTGGTGGAAGAACCGATCGACGATCCGAGAAGCAAGGAGAAGAGAAATAGCATGCGTGCCCAGAAATTCTTCTTGGAACTTCAAAAGGAAGTGGGTTATTCTCACTTCAAGCACATAGCTCTGGATCGCTTGATTCGGTATTTTGACAAAAGAGGTATTTCGGCAGAGACTCTAGTAGTAAAGTCGGATAAGCTGATAGATTTTGATCAGTATTTCATCTCGTTTGGCGATTTTGCAGAAAAAAGCAGCAGAAAAGAATACTGGCTTGACAGGCTCGATGAGCTGAAAAGGGAGCTGAACGGCAAGAAACTTTGCGAAGAAGACATTGCTTTCATCTTTGCGGTTAAATGAGAACAGTAATCTTCACCGTCCCGGATGATGACTGACAAAAGTCGAGTCATACCCAGGATTTCAGATTGAATGAGTTCTTAAGGGGAGCTGTAATGGTTTTCCGGGTAGCTTGTGTTGTTTTATATTTGGTCTTCCTTACCTTCATTTTGGAGTTATCCTCCCGCGCACAACTGATCTCCTCCGAAATATATGAAACCGAAGAAGACCTGCTGGAAGGCTTGCAGCAGGGATATCTGACCCTGGACCAATACTTGGAGCTTCTGGATATACTTCAAAACAAACTGTATCCCACGGCTGAAGAAGCAGACAAACTATTTTTCGTGCCGGATGTTAGCGGTGTGGATATTTCGCAGGTGAAAACGAAAGATCTGGATGTCGATTTAAATCAGAAAATCGGCTCATTTTTGGAAGAGAAGCAAAAAAGAGCTCCCCTCCCGTTTTCCGGCAGACTGGTCTGGAAACTGCATGAGGAGTTTTCCACCGGAGGTAGTTCCTCCTATGGGGATCAGGAAGAGGGAGAAATCGAGAATTATCTTTCCTGTCAAGTTACCAACGGAAAACACGTAATCTGGCACATCGAAGCCGATCACAAAGTCAATTCCTCCGAAGCGATTCTTAGCCGGGGTGAACTTCGAATCAGAAGAAGATTCTTTAAATTTCTGCTACCTCGATATTCGACCGAAGTGATATTGGGAAATTTCGACAAAAGAGTAGGGTTGGGATTAAATGTTGGCTATCATCCCCTTTTTGGTTACTCCAGCCAGTCAGATTTTCAATCGGAAGACTCCTTTATTTATCCGGCATTTGGACGGTATAATGGCATCTACGGAGAATCCAAATTCAGATATCTTTCGGTTATGGCTTTCTACTCAAAGAACAAGCAAAAGGAAATTCAGAATCGGATCGGGGCTTTGGATTTGAGTTATCTCGGTAAGAATGTGGACCTGGGTTTGTGTGTTTCGAAAGGTGAGCTTAAAAATATCGAGAATAAGCACACTTTCGTGGATGATTGCAGGAGCCTCCATTTTGATTTAAAGTTTAAACCGGTAAGATTATCCGGTGAGTATGCACAGCTCTCCAATCAAAAAAGCGGTCTGGCATTCGATCTTTTTTCGTCCAGAAAATTCTACAGCTTCGATCTCTCCTGGTGGAGATACCAGGACGATTTCATTCACCCCCATGGTGGAGGCGTCTCCAATCCGGATTATGAGAGTATCTATCTGGAAGACATAGACTATTCCTACAGATCCAAACAGGCAGGGGAGAGGGGAATATTCTTTAAGTCCAGATACAAAATTTCAGGCAGGCTCAGCCTGGATTTCTCTTATTCTCAATGGAGAGAAAGATCATACCTGCCGGACAAATTGAAGTTTCGTCTTGGAGCAGGTTATAAGTTCTCACCTGATTTTTCTTTCATGGTCTATCAACTCTGGACGGACTACGATGTGGAAGATGAAGAGACGGACAGAAGAACCTCCTCTTTGAATCTGTTTTTATCTCCTCACAAAGCGGTGGATTTCAATCTGATCGCAAACTATCGCAGCACGAATACAAAGGAATATGGTGACCTCCGGCTCAAAATAAGAACCCTTACATTTTCTCCTTTTAATATTATCCTGTGGTTGAAATATAACGATACCAACTTCTCTCGTTCCTCTGATGGATATTTCAGCTTCCACATTCAGGAGAGCTTAAAATTCTTTGAAAATTATTTTGTTTCAGCGGAATACATAAGTAAATTCTATCAGGACGAAGAAAAAGTCGATACCAAGGCAGTAAGAGTAAAAATGGAAGTTTTATGGTAAGATATTTGGGAGATTATTCCAAATAAATGGAGAAGTCAAACAGATGGGAGATGAGAATAATGGATGTTGCAGAAAATTACAAAAGAATAAGGGGAAAAATCCCAGAACATGTGAGTATAGTTGTGGCAACTAAAACAAGAACTGCGGCGGAGATTTCAGAGATTATTGATGCGGGCGCCACCGATATAGGAGAAAATTACGTCCAGGAGGCTTTCTCGATGCATGAACAGTTGGGTGAGAAGGCCAAAAAAGTAAGATGGCATCTGATCGGGCCCTTACAGAAAAACAAGATAAATAAGGCTCTTCTTATCTTTGACATTATACAGACAATCGGCGATTATCAAATTGCTGAAAATATAGACAAGAAAGTAGAAAGGGTAGGCAAAAAAATTGTTCCTGTCTGTATAGAGATAAATATTGGCAGTGAATTTACAAAATATGGCATGAAGCCAGATTTTGAATCTATTGAAGAGTTAATTCGAAAGATATCAGATAATTTAAAACATTTGAAGATCGTGGGTTTGATGACGATGGGACCCCGGGTGGGAGATCCTGAAGATTCCAGGAAATATTTTAGAAAGACGAAGGAGATATTTGAAAGAATCAAAGCCCTTAATTTATCAAGAGTTGAAATGGAAATATTATCTATGGGAATGTCAAATTCATATAGGGTAGCCATAGAAGAGAAAAGTAATTTAGTCAGAATTGGCACGTCAATCTTCGGAGAAAGGAAATATTAAAGATAGGTAAAAAATAAAATGAATATAGAAATATTGGCAACCGAATCTCTGGGAGTAAGAGGTCTTTGTTGTTTCGTAAAGACAAAAAATCGCAAGATATTGATTGATCCTGGCATAGCCTTAGGTTATACCAGATATGGATTGCTTCCCCATCCTCTCCAGGTAGCAGTGGATGAGAGAATACAGAAAAGGATTAGAAAAGCCTG
>CAYOSZ010000130.1:0-6778 GCA_964406715.1 uncultured Ignavibacteria bacterium
CCGGACCAGGCTGAGGAACGAGGTCCTTGAGGTCATCAGGAAAATTCCTGCCGGATTTGAAAAGTGGCTCATCTCCGATTTCCCGCAGGATTGGCTCGGTAAGCTGGCTGAGCTTCCTATAATTTTAGAGATCTTCACCCGTGACCGAATTATCTTTACGGGAGAATTGGGTTTACAGCGGTTCGAACATGAGATCTTTCAGGCGTTGCCCGAAGCAGTCCACCACAAGATCGAGGATTGCCTGGTTGTCGATGCTGTTTCGAAGCGAGCGGTCGAGAGCATCAAACATGGGCTCGTTTCGATCATCTATGTTTATCCCGGTCGGTTGGCACATGAACTGGCGCTGCACAATATCATCGAAGGGAGAGCCGATGTCATGCATCCATCTTCCTCCGAAAGGGTGGAACTCCTATGAAGCTTGCGACAGCGACTTCGGTGCTGTTTCGTTACACCATTGAGGATGCGATCAAGGTTGTCGTAGAAGCAGGATTCGATGGCATTGATATCTGGGGTGGCCGGCCCCATGTCTATCGGCAAGATTACTCACAGGCGCAGTTAGAGGGTCTTAAAAAAGCAATCCAGGATTATGGCTTGACCGTGTCCTCCTTTATGCCAGCCTTCTATCGCTACCCGCATTCGCTGAGCAGCCCCAATCCCGTCGTTCGCAAGGACAGCGTCCAGTATATGATTGATTCCCTGGAGAACGCCGTGGCGCTGGGGGCAGGGATACTGCTCGTCGTGCCGGATCACAGCCTGTTCGGTCAAACAACGCAGGATTCGTTTCAGCGTATGCTGGAGAGCGTGGATGAAATCGCCCAAATCGCGCTCCAGTACGACATCATGCTCGGGCTGGAGGTGCTGCACAAGGATGAAACTGACCTGGTGAACACCAGCCAGAATGCGATGAGTATCATCGATGCGCTTGGGCACGCGAACCTCGGTGTTGTGGTGGACACCGGCGCGCTGAACCTATCGAAGGAGACGATGAGCAGTGTCCTGGCGACGACGAACAGGCGGCTACTCCAGGTGCATGTCAACGATAATGATGGGATCGAGCAGCAAAACCTGATCCCGGGTGATGGAACCTTCGACTTCGACGGTATGATCGGGCTGCTTAAAAACCATTCCTATGATGGATTCCTATCCGCTGAGCTCTCCAAGGATTTTGGCTCGAATCCGGGACCAGCGCTGCGCCTGACCGTCGAACGGATGCACGCCTGGGGTAAAAATCATGGCGTATTCGGCTGAGTCCGACGGCATGCATCCTGCGCGATGAGCCGCTGCGATAGTCTACTTGATCATTCAATACGCATAGTTTTCCCACATCGAACCTGGCAGGAGGACGGTTGAAATGCGGTTGATAACCAAAGTCGAGATGCTGCAGGGTATACAGGATCACCCCTATGACACTAATCCAGAGCTGATGGCGAAGGTTAACTTTTTCTACACCTCACCTGACGGGAAATTGACGATGGCCTACTACGAATCCCCAATCGGTTGGCACGATGTCGAGGTGAGGGGTTTCGAGGAAATCGATTACATACTTGAGGGGGAGGTCCAACTTGTCTCGGATTCTGAAACGATCATCGCCAGATCTGGCGATGCATTTTTAATTGAAGATGGTGACGTCTTCCGATGGCACATGCTGGCGCCGAGCCGGATGATTTTCTTCATCTATCCCCTAACGCGTGAAATCGCCAGGGTGATCGATAGTTTTTACAACTGCACATGAGCACTGCTGTAACGCACGGGCTGCGAAGACACTTCGATCCATGCGTTTCTCAAGGAACTGGCGCATTTCCCGGGTGATTGATTTCGACGGAGCTAAGAGACATGGCGACATTCCATGCGGCATTTGAGGTCCAATCGAGTCACCGGCCGTCTTTCCACGACGTGACTGCGAAGGTAAAAGAAATCTTGGGGGCTTCCGGAATCAAGGATGGCATTCTGGTGGTGTTTTCCCAGCACACAACGTGCAGTGTCATCATCCAGGAAAATTCACTCGACCGGACGTACAACGACACGCTCTTTTTATTCCAGGATTTGCTTGATGTGTTCGAGACCATTATCCCCAAGTGTGAAAAAGAAGGTCAGTACCTTCATCCCGGACCGAAGTGTGTTGAACATTCAGTGAATGTTATTGGCGAGGACGCAGCGGAAACTTTGAATACTGATGCGCACCTCCGGTCTATGATCTTAGGACGGTCCGTATCGATCCCTCTGTTCGATAGCGAACTTCTGCTTGGAGAGCACGGCCATATCTACTTTGCGGATTTTGATGGAACCCGTTCACGTAAACGCACTGTTAGGGTTCAGATCGTGGGAGACTGATGGATCGTAATCTCCCCTGGGTTTGATTCTTTAATGTGATCTAATCCATAATAGCTTCAACCAAAATCATCCAGGGTTTTCGTTGTAACAAACGCTGACATCACAACCATACGCCAATTCTATTCTCGGAGAACTTGTATAAAGATTACTAGCCGCGAGTAAAGGCTAAGTTGATTTCATCGTTTCTATCACTGATCAGTTGCTACGAACCTGTTGGTAGATCGAAAGAATGGTTTTTTGAATTTAGGGGGAACCCAGAAACTATTGTACTTTTACATCAATGGTCGATGATCCAACCAACGATTGCGCTCCCCAAATGAACCCGAGCGTAGGTATCTTTCTATCTGGATAGCTCAGGCTTGTTGGAGTTCATTTATTACGTTCGAGATCGAATAGATGTTTGACTAACGGATCTTTGTTACGTTCTTGAGGCTTGAGAGGCGGTCTCACACTTTAGTAATGTCCGAGTCAGCAATGGCGTCGTTTTTTAGCCTTTAGTGAGGCCCCCTTCTGTTTTGAGCAACGCCATCCTTACAGAGACAGGACAGTGTTCCTCTCCTCTTCACGACGAACCGAGCATACTCCCTATTACTGTTCTCGCCGGACTCATTCAAGCTTACCGATGAAGAACACTTACGATTTGACCACAACAACGTTTGCTTCATGGGAACCATTACATCATCTATACGCAGAATGACTTACTGTAGGAAACTGCGAGGCTTAAGTCTGAATAGGCTCATTGGTATTCCATCTTTTCAGTTCATGTCAATATGAGCCTTATCAATTCAAACTCCAAACAGGCGTTTAACATCGTTCTCTCGATCAGCTGTGTTATTCAACCCCGCGCGCCCCCTTACGATGAGATTGACAATGTCATCGAGTGTACAGTTTGCTACATCCAGCACGTCTTGTCGGGTTCCCCCCTTCATAACCATAACGCGGTCCCCAACTGCGAGAACATCAGGAATTCGCTGGGTGATTAGAATGATTGACAATCCTTGTGCTTTCCACTCTTTGATTTGTCCCAGCAATGTATTGGCTTCGCTGACCCCCAGTGCTGCAGTGGGTTCGTCTAAAAGCATTATCTTCGCTGCAAATGCCAAGGCTCTGGCCGCAGCAATAATCTGACGCTGTCCCCCTGACATTTGAGCAACTAGAAGGTCTGGTGATTTAATATTAACCCGCATTTTTTCCAGTAATGCTCTAGACTGCTTACGCATCGCTTTTTTATTGAATAGCTTGAGACCTAACACACTCTTTGTGGGTTCTTGCGCTGGGAAAATATTGCTGGCCACATCTAGGCAGTTAAATAACGCGAGATCCTGATACACCATGGAAATCCCCAATTCGTGGGCATGCCGTGGGTCCTGGATCTGTATATTTTTCCCCTCGATCATGATCTCCCCAGCGTCGGGCATATACGCTCCGGCGAGGATCTTCATGAGGGTGGATTTTCCCGCAGCGTTATCGCCAACTAGCCCGAGAATTTCGCCGCGGCGCAATTCCAAGTTAACATCTCGGAGGGCTTGAACAGCCCCAAAACGCTTGGAAATACCTTTCATTTCGACAATGTAATTATTATCCAATGCTTTCCTCCCCTCTCATTTGGCAGCAGGATTCTATCAGTGCAGGAGTTCATCTCTTATTATGGAATCCGGTTATGTGTGGTAACAAGCCCCTCATCAAGTACGTGTTTCTATGCATTCCAATTGTCTTAAGATCCTATATAAACTCATCCTAAGCGAAACAGTTCATGCAGTATGAAGGTTCATAAATGATGAACGAAATGATAGTAGCATGAAGCGATTAGTCCTGTCAATCACGTGAATAAGGCATCTTGCGTGCATTGACTTGCACCAAAGGCTGTGCTATTGTGTTCAAGAGTAATGAACGGTCGTCTTTCGTGAACCTTCATTTTCCAGTGGCGAACTAATTTTGCCCGGCCAAGAAGTCGCCAAAGGATGGTATTCTGCTCGCAAGGAATTGATGGTGACAGCTCACTTTGAGTGTGTGGGAGGAGATTGAACGATTTCCTGAAACACGCGTGTGAACAGGTTTCATCATATCCCTCATGATAGTCTTATCTAATCCGCTCCACCAGATGACAAAGTAAGAATGGGAGGTCTTGCTTGATGGATTCAGGTATAGGCGCAACAGCGGGCGAACAAGATAAAAAACGATCATTTGAGCAGGTCCTTCGGAGGTCATCCATTCGCCTCGCTCAAGATCGCCCATTGATGCTCGTCATCCTCATTGCAGCCCTTTCAACTTGGATGGCAATCAACTACCCGGAGTCCTTCCCCCGCAAGAATAACATAGCAGCGGTACTTCTCGATGCGGCACAGGGTGGAATCCTTACGGTAGGTATGATGATTCTCCTCGTAAGCGGCGTTTTTGACTTATCCATTGGCTCTATCCTTGCCTTCTCTGGCATCGTGGCGGGCACTATGGTGAAGAATATGGGTTTGTCCCCCCTCCTCTCGCTTGTTGGGGGTATCGTGGCAGGTTCGGCCGTTGGACTGATTAATGGTGGAATCGTTACCAAGCTCCGCATTAATCCCCTGATTACCACGTTGGCAATGCAAGGAATTCTTCGTGGTGTCACACAGTTAGTGGCTTCGGCAGGCGTTGCTAATCTCCCTCAGGGATTCAGGCCATTTGGGCAGACCGTTTTTCTCGGCCTGCAATCCCCATTCTGGGTGATGGCTGTCGTTGTACTCCTTTCTTGGTTTGTAATGACTCAAACACGCTTCTTCCGGCAGTTCTACTACATTGGTGCCAACCCACATGCTGCCGATCTTGTGGGTATTAAAGTTGATCGCATGATTGTGTTCGGATTTGTATTGATGGGGACTCTTTCCGGCTTAGCGGGGACATTGTTAGCCTCCCGACTGAGCAACGCGGTGGTTTTAGCTGGTGTAGGAACCGAGTTGCGAACGATCACGGCTGCGATTCTGGGTGGAGCCAGCCTCTTTGGTGGTGTGGGTACGATTCCCGGTGCATTTTTAGGCGTTCTGTTCATGTCCCTTATTCTGAATATGCTAATCATCGCTCGTGTGCCGGTATTCTGGCAGACCATCGTAGTCGGGGTTGTCTTGCTAATCGCTATTGGTGTTGACCAATTGGCACAACGGAATCAATAATGGCGCGAAACCGCTCCTTAGGATGCGGTTTTATCAATCAGAAAAGAGCAGTTACATCCACAAGGAGGTGGAATATGAGAGCCGCTCTTAGGAAGATAGGCAAGCTTACCTGGATCATTCTAATCATCGTCATCCTAACCGCTGCTGGGTGCGCTAAGGCTGGACCCACGCCCAGTGGCGAGGAGGCAGCTCCTGGCAAGACAGTGGCTCCTGGGGAGGAGGCTGCTCCGGGTGAGGCTGAGCGTGCAGGCTTGATTGGAGGGCCTGCCCGCGCTGACCAGGAGTATGTGTGGATCTCCCAATTCTCAACCCTGCCGCTGTTTGTCGAGCGCGTCTATCCAGGCCTGGAGGCCTTTGCGCGTGACTTTGGCGTCACGGTCAGAAAGGCAGGCCCCACAACGGTCGACCTGGCTGCCTACATAGCCACCGTCGAGCAGGAGTGCGCTCGTGGACCCGCTGGCGTCATCGTGGTCGGAGGTTGGGACCCGGCGCTGACCGAGCCCGTCAACAAGTGCATCGATATGAAGGTGCCCGTGGTCGTCACAGACGGCGATCTATTCCAGTCGAACCGTCTTTCCTACGCGGGGACGGACTGGTACCACCTGGGCGTGGTGATGGCCGAAGCCCAGATCGCAGAGCATGAGAAACGCGGCTTGACCACCGGGCAGGTAGCGGTCATCTCACCTATCCAGAACGAGAACATGCAGCACTCTCGTCAGGGTATCCGCGACACGCTGGCAGGCACCGGCATCGAGGTGGTAGCCGAAGAGGACAACAACTCGGACGCCGCTATCTCTGCGCAGCAGACGGCTGCGCTGCTGAGTGCTTACCCCGACCTGACGGGGATGATCGGCCTGGACTCGGAGGCGGGGCCGGGCATCATTGCCGCGCTGGATGAGGCTGGGCGGTCAGGGGAGCTGGTGGTAACCGTCAACGAGGCGGGCCGCGAGTTCTTACAGAACATCGTGGATGGGAAGGCACAGCTCATCACGATGGAAAACTACGACATCATGAACTACCTGGCGCTCTTCATGCTGTACACCTGGCACAATGACGCTATCCGCACCGCTGGGCTGGACCCGTGGGTCAACAACTGGATGCCTCAGTCGGTTGACTCCGGTCTGGTTCTGGTAACCAAGGAAAGCGTCAATGACGTCATGCAGTACATGCTGGAAGCCGAAGAGCGGGCAGCCACAGAAGAGTCGAAACTCGGAGTATCCCCTGGTACAGGCTTGATTGGAGAGCCTGACCGCGCTGACCAGGAGTATGTGTGGATCTCCCAATTCTCAACCCTGCCGCTGTTT
>CAYOSZ010000131.1:0-6757 GCA_964406715.1 uncultured Ignavibacteria bacterium
TTCGATATGAGATTGAGGCTCGGATCGAATACTGCCTTTGCCATACCTACCGACGTTATCGCTTGACCCGGTGCATCAGCATTCTGGTCGGGAAGCGAAAACCCAACTCCGATGTAGAAGACCTCCAACATGCCATCTCTTACTACTACACTCGGTTCCTGTGTGTTGTTGTCAAAAGCCGTAGTACTGGTATTAAAGGGAAGTAAAGGCTCCGATTGCTTCTGGAATGTGGCCAAATCTACCATGAGCCTTTGGCGTATGGTTTCCCCATTCAACTGCAGAATACCGACGCCCACCTGGAAACGGTGCTCAAACGGCTGTCCCGAGCGTGCTCCCCAGGCTGAGTAGAAAAGATAAAGCGTGTCCCCCAGGACCACGGCATAAGGTGTCTCGATGTCGCCGATTTGCCAGGCTTCCGGACCAGGCATGACGACCGGACTGCCACGGAAATCCCAGTTATAACCCCTATCTGCCGAGAAGGCATAGCCGATTGCCCCGACGACGTCGGTGATATCGCAGGCTCCCAGGTTGTGGGAATCCCACGAGAAGTAATACGATCCACCACTCTTGCAAAACATAGTGGTGAAGAATAAGTGGTATCCATCGTCGTCCTTCAGGACTGCTGGATCAGAGGGAAATATAGGCCATCCGGCGGTGCCTGACGAGATAACCGGCTGTCCTGCAGGGTCTCTTTGAAATTCGAATACGCCGGTCTGCGCCGGAGGATTATTGACATTCTTGGACTTCCCGCATCCACAGGTAAGTAGAAGCACCCATGACAGGATTATTGCACAACGGTATATTTGTCTCTTCATTTCTCTTATTATTCAGGTCTCTGGATCAGTATACGTCGCATAACCCCGGCAGGTTCCACTCGAGATCGCCCTCAATGACAATTCTCCGTCTTCGAAGCATTATAACGAGCATGTATTGGGTGGGCAAAGGTGCCCGCCCTACCAACTTCTTATGGCATGAATAGCCCCGCAATGAATCGGGCGGGCAAGATGCCCGCCCTACGAGCACAGAGTCCCCTCTTAATGACGTATGCCTCGTTCGTCACCATAATGTCTGTGTCAGGGGCGAGGCGTCCGTGACAAACTGAAAATGTTAGCGCGCAAGCAGCTTTTGGATTTTGCTTGCTACCGTCCCGGCAGCTTGGTCATAGTTGGCCATCACCGCAACCGTATAACCGTTGTCCAGGTACAAGTCCAGATTGGCGTTGATGCCCGGCGCTCCGCCCCCGTGCCCCACAATGCGGTGGCCGTTTAGCATCCGATCCTGGAAAAGATAGGCATACATGGTTCCGGGTTCCCTCTGCACCTTCCCGGTGGTGAGGGTGTCGAACGATTCCTTGCTGATCAGCGTATTGTTCCGCAGGGCGATATCGAATCTCAGCAGGTCTTCGACTGTGGAATAACCACCTCCTGCCGGTCCGCCCTTGATGGCATGCATGAACAGGTTATTCCGCCAGGCACCACCCGGGTTGGCACTCCCGTCGTAATTCATCCTGGTGTAACCGATAGCCAGATTGGGCACAGGCATGTCCACCTCATAGCAGTCGGTGTTGATCATGCCGGCCGGCTTGCAGATATGCTCCCGGATGTAATCGTAGTAATCCTGTCCGGTGACCTTCTCGATGATCATGCCCAGGACGATGGGTCCGGAGTTGCTGTAATGAAAATCCGTGCCCGGCTCGAAAAGCAAGCTGTCGTCGAAGATCAGCTCCGCCAATCCATTGACGGTCTTGATCTCCCACCAGGGGGAATCGAACATCTCCTCCCAGTAATCCTGCATGCCGGAGGTGTGAGTGAGTAGTTGATGGATGGTGACATCTTTCGCGATCTCCGGGCGGGGCAAATCCGGCAGGTACTTGCCGACCGGATCATGCAACGAAACTTTTCCCTGTTCCACCAACTGCATGATGGCTACTCCGGTAAACATCTTGTTCATGGATCCTAAGTTGAACTTGGTGTCCAGCCGGTTGGGAACATCATACCGCTTGCAAGCCATTCCGTATACCCGGGTGTAAAATGGTTGACCGTCCTTTGCGATCAGAACGGTTCCGGAGAAACGGTCTTTGGATACCAGGTTATCCAGATAGCGGTCGAGAAACTCGACCATCTGCTTTTGGCTCAGATCACCTTCCGGAGGTTCGAATCCGGGTTCCTCTCCGGGCCGGACAGAGAGCATGTCGACCTTATGCGGGGGCAGGGTATCTGCCTGCAGAGATAGCATCACCCACTCAAACTGGCCGCTGGGCTGTTTTGCCTGCATCAGGACGGAAATGAAATAATCGTCCGATTTATCGATACGACGGGGGATCAAGCCGCCGACGTCCGAATAGACCATCTTGAAGAACTCAAGACGACGCTCAAAAGGACTGCTCTCTTTTTCCTTCCAGTGATTCCGTATGAAATCCATCCACTTTTCTTCTTCACCGGAGTTAAACGCCTTTACCAAAAGGGTCAGTAACTTTCCCGAAGGCGTATCCGGTATCTCCGGCTCCAACTGCTGAGCGCCCGTGGGGATGACCAGAGCGCATAAGAGGATAATGACGAGAATCGTCGAAATGCGTCGCATGATACCTCCTTTTCTATGGAATTAAGTAAAGACAGATCTGGATTGGATCTACGGATGTGCTATTCATGTAAGTACTTACGTAAATAACTTAGATGAAGTTGTAGGGGATTGCGAATTTTTAAGTAGGTCGGATATGTCCGTATGACTATCCGACACTTCGTGTCTTAGCGGTGGCCAACGGATATAACGGATTGGTCAACGGATGCAACGGATTAAGCGGATGAGAGCATTTGCGACTGACTACGGACGGTGGACGAATGAAGGTGGTCAACGGATGAAACAGATTAGTCAACGGATGAAACGGATGGAATAGTTCGACTATGCTCACTATCTTCGACGGATTAAACGGATGAGAGCATTTGCGGCGGACTGCGGACTTGTCCTGAGCGAAGTCGAAGGACGGCCGACGGCGGACGAATAAAGCGGTTCTGCTGCCTTCAGTTAGGTCTTGATATCAGAAATAGACCCGAAAGGAAGTGAAGTAGAAGTCGGGATAACTGCCAAACTCGGAACGCAGAAGTATGGTGGGATCGTCTTCCTTGTTGATCTTAAGACGAGGACTTCCCCCCAATCCCAGGTAGGCTCCTGCCGACAAATAGATGTCCTCGGCGATATTGTACTCCGCTTGCGGCATCAGGAAAATGGATCGATCGGCAAGATTAATCAACGCTTCACCGAAAAGCGTTATCAGCGGCGTTGCCTGGTAGGAGACTCCCGGAGCAAGGTAGTGCTTGCCCAACAGATAGACGGAACCTTCGCTGTAGGCTGTTTTTTCGAATAAGCCCAGGTAGTCGTCCGACTTGCCCGTTCCAGCCTGGTTGAAGTGGTACTCGGCAAACAGGTAGGTGCCGTTCTTAAGACTATAGTCGAAGCCCATACTGCCGCGGAAATAGTCTTGTTCGCTGCTTGAACCGTCCGAGTTGAGGGCATCCACGAAGACATAGGCTCCTTCCAGCCAGAATCCCGCCCCTCCGATAGATCTCGTCAAATCGAATCCTGCCAGCAGATTCTCCCGAAAACCAACCGCCAAAAGCGAAAGGTCGGTACGTCGATAATAGAACTTGCTGCGCAAGAACGCCGCACTGTTTTCAAACTCGAAATCATCACCAAAGACCCAGCCTGCATCCATCTCAGCCATGAAACCCATCGGCACCCGGAGTCTTACGGCATCCACTCCGATACGGTCCTCCACGTCCAGATCGTTGAATGCATAGGGAGCCAGCACGTCGGTGGGATTGACCACCCGGGCCGATCCCCAGGCGATGGCCTGCCTCCCCAGGTAGAGGTCGGCTAACCTGGTGCTTATGGTAAGATGAGCACGATCCAGGTTTTGGAAGATGGCGAAGCTTGAAACCGAGTCTTCTTCGTTCGGATAAAGACGAGAATCGAAATCAACGGCGCGGTATCTCTGCGGTTTGAAACTTAAATTAAATATCTGCTCTTCGAAGAGTGATTTATCTTGAACCCGGGGGGAGAAGTCGTAGGCAAGAGTCAGTGTCAGCCAATCATTAGCCCGGCCCCGCAGGTTGAGCCTTAGACGATTGTTCACTGCTCCGATAATGGGTTGATCTTGAATCTGGGGCAGGTTCAAAACGTCTGGCTGGTCTATGGCCACAAAGAAATTCTTATAGTAACCACCGATTGAAATCTTATCAGAGGCCGGTGCAGTCTGCGGGTAGGATAGCATGCACAGTATTACCACTATTAAAATACCCAGTGGTCTCATATCCGTCTCCCAACCATTTTTCTCAGATTACCGGGCCTGGCGAATTGCCTTCTAACTTATGACCTCGTCGCTATCGACCCTGCCGTCCTTGAGAGTCACCAGCCGCCTGGCGCGTTCCATTATCTGCCTATCATGGGTGGAGAAAAGGAAGGTGATGCCGCTTTTTTGATTCAGCTCCCTCATCATATCCAGAAGATCGGCGCCGGTTTTGGAGTCGAGGTTGGCGGTGGGCTCATCGGCTAAAATCAATGAGGGACGGGAGACCATGGATCGCGCCACAGCCACACGCTGCTGCTGTCCACCCGAGAGCTTGGTGGGCAGCCTGTCGATAAAGCCTTCCAGACCCAGCTCTGCTAAAATCTCCTCCACCCGGCGGTGCCGCTCCTCCTTGGGAACGCCCTGCAGCAGCATGATGTATTCGACGTTCTCCTCAACGGTGAGCACCGGAATTAAGTTGTATGCCTGGAAGATGAAGCCGATGTGGTCTCTTCGAAAATCCGAAAGCTCCCTGCCGCTCATGGCAGACAGCTCCTTGCCCGCTAAGTAAACCTGGCCTTCGGTGGGCACGTCCAGCCCGGATATTATGTTGAGAAAAGTGGTCTTGCCGGAACCGGAAGGCCCCACGATAGCAGTGAATTCTCCCCGCTTGATGGTGATGTCGATTCCCCTTACCGCCTCCACCGGCACCCCATCGTCCTGGTACACTTTCTTGAGGGACTTGGTTACGATCAAATCATCTTTATTGACTTGTGACATTTTCCTGACCTCCTAAAAGCTCCGACGCATTGCCTTAGCCGGAGACATCCTGGCTGCAAAGATCGCGGGATAAAGCCCCATCACAACGGTGAAGAGGAAAACCGCAAGCGGATATACGACAAACTGGTCCACCTTAAACACCGGGTAGAGCAGCTCCCGAAAGGTCACACCCGAGAACTCAATGCCAGTGTAGTCGATTCCGGTCTTGGAGACAATTAAGGTAATCAAAAAGCCCAGGATGGTACCCAGAATGATGCTTAAGACTGCCAGGACTCCCGCCTCGAAGAGAATCAGTCTGGCCATGGCCAGCGATCGGGTGCCCACCGCCCGCAGCACCCCGAACTCAAACATCCTCTCGTGCAGCGACATGAACAAGGTGTTGATGATGCCCAATGCCACCACCCCAAAAAGTATGAGACCGACTATCCAGGTCATAAAATCTGATAGCTGGAAAGCCGCCTCCAGCTCTGGCAGAAGCACGGTCCAGCTCACCGCTTCATTGCCGCCCCGGGAGTAACGACTCCAGAAAGGAAGGCTTTTGTCTCGGGCCAATTGGCTGTCGGTAAAACGCAGAGCGATCTGGTGAATCTGGTCACCTAATCCCAGCATCCTCTGGGCTTCGCTCAGACGCACAAATGCCATGGCCCGGTCCATCTCCCGAACGTTGAAATGATATATCCCGGAGACACGAAACATCTCCTGGGACAGATCGCCCGAGTGCGCCTGCGCCACCGTCAGTACCACCCGGCTGCCTATACCTACTTCCAGAATCTCCGCTAACTTGCTGCCGATGATGATGTCGCGTTTGTTTTCACTACTAAAGTAACTGCCCGCGGTAATAGCCTCGTCTATCTGAGAAAGGTTCTGCTCCGAGGAGGGATCCACTCCGATCATGGTGATCGAGGATAAGTTGGCTGGCGAGGTTATCATGGCAAAGGACATGACTCGCCGGGTGAAATAGCTGACCATGCTCTCATGTTTGAGTCGATCCAGCACCTCAGCCTGATCTGCGATGGTCTTTTCCACGTCATAGGATTCCCGGAAGCCTTCATGATGAATCTGCCCTTCACCCATGAATGATTCGGTGGCGGAGGCGATCATGTTGCGCTCCATGCCGATAATCAGCGCATCGGTGAAAATCAAAGCAGCCAGACCGATGCCGATGGCGGTGCCGGCTATGAAGGTTCGCCTTTTATTGCGAAAGAGATTTCGAACTGCCAGTTTTAAAAACAGCCGCACGGCTCTCCTTTGGCTAATGGGTTCGCAGGGCCCGGGCAGGCGCAATTTTAGCCGCCCTGATTGCCGGAAAGACGGACACGATTAAAGCCGCCAGCGCTACCGTTATTGCCGGAAGGTAAAGACTGTGCGCATTTACCTCGGCGTAGTAGTGGGTAAACTCTATGCCGCCATAAGTGAAACTCTGAGGCATGGGGATGCCATGCTGCGACAACAGGTAATTAATTGGTACACTTAAAGCGAAGCCGATCACGATACCGATTAGGGCCATGAACGCAACCTCAAACAGTACCAATCGAAAAACCTGAGGCGGGCTGGTGCCAACTGCCCGGAGAACACCATACTCCCGGGTTCGTTCCAGCACCGAGATGTCCTGGGCCCGCTCCACGACGCAGAGCAAGGTCGGGTCGCGGCGAGGGTCGCGGCAGATCGAGCACATCTCCTCGCCGGTGATGTTGA
>CAYOSZ010000132.1:0-6742 GCA_964406715.1 uncultured Ignavibacteria bacterium
GCTTATCACCCGGGGCAGTTCCTTAAAGGAAAATATGCCCAGCTTCCTGACGTTCTTCCCCACGATCTCTTCTTTCTTCTTACCCACCGCATCCAGAGCTCTCTGATTCACATCCAGGATGTTTCCCTTTGTATCCAACAGTATCATAAAGTCGTTGACGCTCTCGAAGATGTTCTTGAGTTTTTCCTCTGATTCTTGAATTCGATCTGCCGCATTCTTGCGCTGGGTGATGTCGATCGAGGTTCCCTGTATGTAGTCCGGTGTGATCTCATCGCCTTCAATCAGGCTCACGTTTTCCAAAATCCAGACAGGGGTGCCGTCTTTCCGTCGGAGTCGGCATTCAAAATTAGTTAGAGAGCCCTGCTCTTGCAGTCGAGTGATGAACGCCTGTCGGTCTGTGGGTGAAAAGTAGAACTCAGAAGAAGAGTGGGTGAGTACCTCTTCCCGTGTATCGAAACCCAGGAGTCGAACAAAGGATTCGTTGCAGTCCAGGATCTGCCCGTCCCGAGTGGTGCGATAGACTCCGGCAAGGTTTCCTTCGAACAACAGTCGGTATCGTCTCTCCGAGGAGCGCAACGCTTCCTCCGTCTGCTTGCGCCTGGTGATGTCACGGTTAATGCTGAGGATTGCCTTCTGTCCTTTGTAGTCCAACACAGAGGCATTAACCTCCAGAAGCATTTCAGTTCCGTCTTTTCGATATTGAACCGTTTCGAAATGATGGTAAAAACCCTTACCCAGGGTTAATCTGATATGTTCTTCGCCCCTGGAGACGTCCTTTGAGATTTTCTTCAATGAGGTTCCTAAAAACTCCGAACGATCGAAACCATAGATGTCGCAGGCCCTCTGGTTAACATCCAGAATGATTTCTTCTTCAGGATTGAAGATGATGATGGCGTCATGAGCGCTTTCAAACAACCCGCGATAATCTTGCTCAGATCGCTTCAGCTCTTCCTCTGTCCTTTTACGCTCGGTGATGTCTTTGGCGACACCAAGAACGGAAACCACTTTTCCTTGAGTATCAAATATCGGCGAGCCGTTGATCAGAACGTTGATAAAGGAACCGTCCTTGATTTCAGATCTGAACTCAATATTTTCCACGGTCTTGCCTTCGAGAACCTCACCAAAGCGCCTTCTGGTAACCTCCACATCCTCCGGATGGATTAAGTCGAAACCATTAGTTTTCTTTACCTCTTCATCCGAATACCCTAAGCGCTTCTTCCACGCTTTATTGGTGAAAAGAAAATTCCCCTTAGGATCCAGTGTGAAGATCATGTCTATTGATGTTTCCACCAATTCTCTGTACCTTTTTTCAGATTCCCTTAATGCCTCTTCCATCTTCTTGCGTTCGGTGATGTCGGCATGTGTGCCTGTAGCCCGAATCGGCCTCCCCTCTTTGTCCCTCTGGATGATTTTTCCACAATTGAGTATCCACTTCCACTGGCCCGATTTCGTCCTCATGCGGTGTTCGCACTTGAAAAACGGAGTAAGGCCGGTTTCATGATCTTTAGCAATCCGGTTGACCTCAGGCAAATCATCGGGATGGATCAGGTCTCTCCACGCATCCTTATGCGAATCGATCTCCTCCAAAGTATAGCCGAGCATTTCCGCCCAACGGCGATTGCGGATAACCTCTCCCGTTTTCATATTCTGATCCCAGGTGCCCAGCTCCGCCCCCTCCAACACCAATTTCAAACACTCTTCGCTTTCCCGCAGGGCTTGTTCCACCCGCTTGCGCTCGGCGATCTCCTCCTGCAGCTCTTGGTTGATCGTTTTTAGTTTAGATATTCGTTCCTCCACCATCCTCTCCAGATGATCGCTGTATTTCTTCCGTATCTCCTCCGCTTCCCTGCACTCGGTGACGTCTTCGGCGATGGTGAGAATAACGCTTTCTTCACCCAGGGAGAGCTGATTGATTGTCACGCTAACCAGGTAACCGGTGCCGTCTTTGCGCTTCCGCGGGATTTCGAGATTGCGCACCGCCTTTTCGGTTCGCAGCCTCTGAAAAAGCATCTGTCGATCTCTGGGGTCCTGGTAGGTATCTTCCAAGCGGATGCACTTAAGCTCAGCTTCCGAATAGCCGGTCATCCGACACATGGCGTCATTGCACGCTATGACCCGGCCATCCGAGGTCGACAGGCCGATGCCCACCGGCACTCTTTCAAAGAGTGCCCGGAACCACTCCTCGCTTTCCAGCAAAGCCAGGTCGGCCTTAGTCTTTGAGTGACCTGTCGAGTTATTTTGGTTCGATTTCATTCTTGCCTCCTTAGCGGCAACTTTGGTCAATCCAGCAGGTTCAACAAAACAGAGAAGTACAGTAGGCGCTGATTAATTACCAGAAATTAACAAAGGGTAACGAACACTGTTCAACAAGTCGAGCTACCTGCCCGAAGTGCTTGTCTCTTGCGCCTTCTTCGTAACTTTGCTGACCAAAATAGCTTTTGCCTTATAAATTGTCAAACGAAATATGCCGAAGAGACTGTACCGGTCCGCCGTCTTTTTCGGCTTTCAGGTTTCCATAAGATTTCCCCTTTTCGAAAGACGATTTTTACTCTGGAGGGAGAAGGAAGGATAAAAAAACAGCCAACCTTCCGTCCCCTAAAGGTTAGCTGTTAGGACGCCAAAATCTTTATGAGTTTTTGGTGTCCTGGTTTTTACATTTTATTTATCGAAAAGTGGACTGACAGTTAGTGTCAGCTAAAAGGAAGATTTTTAAAAAAGTTTCACTATCCTTTTTTTAGCGATTCTCGGTCAAATCAGTTTTTTTTAAAGAGCAAGGCAATTGACCATACCAAGTATGATTTGATCTTAACCTGGGATTTCGGTTTGGTTACAAAACCGGGATTGTCGGATTGCTTCCACCCATTATAGTATTACCTGATCGTAAAAGGTATAAAACGTCAAAATAGCTTGATTTATTATGTTGACAAATACCAGACGTATGTTATATTGAAATTAAGTTGACTTAAAATGTCTTGTATCACTTTGCCTTGGCGAGGGAGAGATCATTTATGAGTTTCTTTAGGGGTGTGTTGAGAATTGTGACCATTTTGGCCCTCCTGGGGCTTTTGGTTTATGGGATCAAACTGGGGGACTTTGAGGAAATCCGATACAACGGTTCCATCCTGTGTATTTCCTGTATAGGCATAGAGTAGGGTCCGACAGGTCAAATGATTTTACACCATAGCTGAAAATCAATTCAGTAAGGATAATGATGCGTCGTCTCTTTCAAATAGGAACCCTGGTGGTCTCCAATTCGTATATCGGTTCTGTATTTTACAATAACATCTATCAGGGCTGGTTCAAGGGGATATGCGTTCCGGTTATGAACTGCTATGGTTGTCCTCTGGCGGCGGTTAGCTGTCCTATAGGCACCCTTCAACATTTTGTGATCATAAAGGCTTTTCCACTTTTGCTCATCGGCTTTTTGGGAATTGTTGGTCTGGTGGTGGGAAGGATGACCTGTGGGTGGCTCTGTCCTTTTGGATTCTTTCAGGAGATGCTTTATAAGATAAAAACAAAGAAGTTCTATCCCAAGAAGGTGTTCAGCTACAGCAAATATGTGATATTGGTTGGCTTAACGCTTTTAGTGGCGTTCTGGGTGGGTGAGCCCTGGTTTTGCAAGCTTTGTCCGGTGGGGACCCTTGAAGCCGGAATCCCGTTTGTGTTGTGGAATCCCAGCGGGGATATGTTCACCCAGGGGGGGAGCATCTTATCACGGGTGGGAATCCTTTTCTACGCCAAGCTTTTAATCCTCTTCGCCCTGGTGGCTTTCGCCGTCTTCGTACATCAACCGTTCTGCCGATACGTTTGTCCTCTGGGAGCCATCTGGTCGGTCTTCAACAGATTCAGCCTTTTCCAACTGAAGGTGAACTCCGGTGCATGCGCGTTCTTCGAGGATTGTCACCAGGGATGTCCTACAGACATCAACGTCCATCACAACGCCAACGACGGCGACTGCATCCGCTGTTTGGAATGCACCAAATGGAAATGTAAAACCGTCAAGTTTAAGCCCGTGTGGGCAGAGGAGAAAAGCTCCTCCCATAACCAGCATGCACATTCTTATCCCGAACAAATTGTAGAGGAGATAATCAAAAAAGACCGTCAAAACCAAGATCATAAAAGTTGAAGGTAAGCTTTGAAGAGATGCCGATGTCACCGCAAACGGCATAGTGGACGTGGCAAACGCAGTTTTTGTGATTAACTTTCTGTACCGGGGAGAACAGGCGCCTAATCCATACGGCAGAGGTGGCGTCAACAGAGATTGTTTCATGGACGTAGCTGACATGGTTTATCTGCTCGGTTATCTTTTCAGAAACGGAGACCCGTCCCTCAAGGGGTGTGACTGAACCTTTTCAAAGAGGTGATCTTCAGGGGAAACGTGCAAAAAAAAGACAATCACTTAAAGGGGTTGGATGATTTTGTAATCTTCAAACCTTAAAGGAGGATAGATGCCAAGCTCCAAAAATTCTTTGGTGAAATTCGGCGCATTGGTGCTTTTTGTTTTGTTGGGCAGCATGTTCACCGGAGGGGGAAAAGTTTCTGCAGAACCTTTCAGTTTCGACTTTACCTTCACCTGCGATGAGACGGTTAAAGTTGTATCGGTAATGGACACGGTGAAGTTTCTTCCGGTGTTGACCAACACCGGAACTGAACCTGACAGTTATTGGGTGACTCTCACCGAAAATCCTCCCACTCCGGAGGACTGGTGGGTAAGGATGTGTGTTGGTGGGCTGTGCCGTGACTCCCTGGTAACCTCGGTATTAATCTGGTCAGGCGGGGTTCCCGGGCCTTTAGAGCCAGGATTCAGTGACTATATGGAACTGCATGTTCTTCCCCGAACGGCGGGACAGGGTAACTACACCATGACCGTGGAGTCGGGGAGCAGCCCAGGTGTCAAGCTCACCAAATCCATAACCTTTCTGGTGTCCGCCTATGGGGAGGCTGTCCCTTTAACCCAAGAGTGGGGACTGATCATTCTGACCGTTCTCATTCTGACTTCGGGATTGTATTTGATTTACCGGAGATTCAGATTGGTTAAACAAACTTAGGTCCGGGTGAGTTGGTCAAAACCAAAGACGCTGTTTGAACCACCTTTGGGAGAAAGCGTGGTTTCCCAATTCATGGAGTTGGCAGTACCTTTAGAAATCTGAAAGGACGGTTACCTTAAGCACGTATCCTGAAAGGAGTTCCTCTTGTCGGGAGCTCCTTTCCCGAGATGTTCCGGTGCAGGGGAAGTCTTTTGGCGGAGCCTTGAAGGCTCCGCTGTGTGTAATAAAACAGCTTTAATTTCCGACTTCGACTCTTTGAATGGAGCAAGAGGAAGTATGAATAATGTCGGGATATAAGTCCCGCAGAAAAAATTCCATTGTTATTTTTGCTTTGATCGTTATAATATGTGAAAACCAAAGGCGGACGGGAAATGATCTTGCGTGAACGAAGAAAAAAGACGGCAATGTACCCCGGATATTGGGCAGTTTTCCTTCTGTCTCTAATACTCATCTTCAGCCTGTGGACCTGCAGCACCAAAAACCTCACCGGAGTACAGAAGACTGGTTCCATTTTCGTTAGTTCCAATCCGGCGGGTGCTGACATAATAGTGGATCAGACCCTCACCGGCAAAACCACCCCGGATACCGTTTCCAACGTTCCGGTGGGAGATCACACCGTCTCGGTCAAACGATCTGGATATCTTGTTTCTCCGGACTCGGCCATGGTCACGGTAGATGATGATCAGACAGACACGGTTGAGTTTGTTCTTCTGGAGACCGATAAGGGATCGCTTGGAGTCTTTTCCAATGTGGACGGTGCCACCATATGCATCGACAATGAACCGCAGGACGAAATCACGCCCTATATTTTCTTCAACCGCGTGTCGGTGGGGACTCACATAATCTCCGTATTCAAGGAGGGATATTCCAACGAAAATCCCGCCAAAGATATCGTGACCATAGCCACCGGCGATACGGCGGAAGTTAATTTCATCCTCAATCCGGCAGAGGTAGGTAAAACTATCGGAGAGATCACCCCGGATTTCTATTTGCAGGATGCCGATCTGTTCTGGCATAGGTTTTATGCTTACCGGGGATTCGTGACCATCATAAATTTCTGGGCAGAGGACTGCACCTACTGTATGAAACTACTCCCCTACCTGCAGGAGATCTATGCCGATTATCTTTCCGATACGCTTTTCATCTTCGGCATCAACTACGGAGGGGACTTCGGCCAGGAAGGTCTGGATGCCGTACGCCGAATCCGGGACGATTATGAAATCGGCTTCACATTGCTGGTGGGAGGCGGAACCGACGTTAAAAGCGATTTTGAAATAACGGACACACCGGTGACGATCATACTGGATAGAGGAGGTCAGATATACTATTATGTGCCCGGATTTTATTCTTTCCTGCCGGATAGGCTGAGACAAAAATTGGATGAGCTATATGGCAAATAAAACCACCGTTAACCGGACCGTTCAACGAAAGGCAACATAATGTTTGCAGAAACCCAATTTGTACGCAGTCTATTTCCAAAAGTTATCTTTTTTATCTTTTTATCATTTCTTTTAACCGATTATAGCCGGGGAGATGAGAAGGCCTCGAAGGCTCCTCACTTTTCGGCACCAAATCTGGAGGGAGAAAAGGTGGAGCTGAAAACCCTGCTGGAGGATGGACCGGTTTTAATCAGCTTCTGGGCTACTCTTTGTAAGCCCTGCATCAAGGAGCTGAACCAACTCCAGAAATTGTAT
>CAYOSZ010000133.1:0-6709 GCA_964406715.1 uncultured Ignavibacteria bacterium
GGTTGCAGCCGCCTTTTCCATCGTATACATCGCCTGGACAGGTGCGGGGAGCATCAACAGATTCGCCCTGCCCGCGCAGAATCCTATCTGGTTCGCCAGGGGAATGGGGATGTCTTTGTTTGCGACTTTGTTAGCGTTGGAGTTGACTGAAAAGAAGGGTAGAAGACTACTCTATCTCTTTTTTGTGCCTATTATGTTGTTCCTACTATATACTACTGCCTCCAGAGGGCCGTTTTTAGCATTGTTGTTCACTCTGTTCCTTTACTTTTTTGTCTTGCAGGTAAAACGTAATGGTTTTTTTAAGAGGGTGTTGTTTCTTATTCTGATTTTCAGCTCTATTGGGCTTTCCGTTGCCATAGCTCCGCAACATATCTGGAACAGGATGTTAAATTTAGTTTCAGGATTTGACATGACGACTTTTTTTCGCGTAAAAGCCTTTGAAACGGCCTGGGAATTGTTTCTCGAGAATCCCTTAAAAGGAGTAGGGACGGGTGGTTTTGGATACTTTAACCTGTTAGGGTATCCTCACAATATATTCCTAGAATTTGCCAGTGAACTAGGTATTTTCGGGCTCTCGGCGTTTTTACTCTTCGTTATTTATGCTGCATACCTGGGCATTAAGATGGTGAAAACCAAAGGCAATTCTGTTAGGGAGTTGAGGTTGAGTAAAACTTATTTTGCTCTGTTTGTTTTCTCTTTGGTGAACTCTCAGTTCAGTGGTGCCATATGGGGCAATTACGAACTCTGGTTTTCTGCTGGAGGGATATGGGTTCTCTATGCTACCCAAAAAGGAAAATTGAAAGTATGAAAAAGATCTTGATAATATCCTATCTGTTCCCACCCTTTGGTGGTATAGGAGTTCAGCGCGTCTTGAAATTCGTGAAATATCTACCTCTTTTTGGCTGGCAGCCTACAGTCTTAACACCCCAAAAACCAGATTGCACTATGCTTGATCGGGATCTTCTAAAAGACGTGCCCAGCCAAGCCAAAATTATCCGAACTCGCACTATTGAGTTCGCTAGGATATTACGTTTCGTGATGTCGGTGGTAGATAGAGTGATAGCCTTCATATCAAAAAGAAAACCAGGTGGAGCCGCCAGCTTCGACGGTAACCTCAAGACGCGTTTTCGCTCTCAAATAAACGATTTCATCTTCATTCCAGACAACCGCATAGGCTGGATACCTTTTGCGTTTTTGAACATCCTGAGAAGCAATGAAAGAGACCGTTTTGACGTTATTTTTTCAACGTCTCCGCCATTCTCCACGCATTTGGTTGGGTTAATTGCCAAATTTGTTCTTAGAAAACCATGGGTTGTCGATTTTCGCGATCTATGGATTTTGGATCCCTATAAAAAGCCACTAACTAAGGTTCACCGCATGATTTCAAAGTACTTGGAGCATAAGATATTGAAATTGGCGAACAGGGTTCTTACTGTCTCAGAACCTCTAAAGCAAGATCTAAAGAAATCCCATCCGGATATCGCTTCGGAGAAATTTGAGGTGATTCCAAATGGTTATGACGCTGCAGATTTTGAAGGTCACGACGAACAATCCGACGGTAAATTCTCCATAGGACACGTAGGAAGCTTGCACTGGTTTTCTGGACGGACCCCTTATTACTTCTTAAAAGCATTGGCGGATTTAAGATATAAAGCTCCTGAATATTTGAAGGAGATGAGAGTTTTTTTTGTTGGAGCAACTGATGCACTCAACAAAGAGATCAATGCTGCCATGATTACCAAGTGGGATTTACAAAACACCGTCTGTTTCATCGACTTCGTCCCACATAACCAGGCAATAAAATTCATGAAGCGCTTCAATGTTTTAGTGTTCATTCCCGCGAGGTCCTATGAAGATTGCGGTAGCAGTCGTGGAAATATCTCTGGGAAATTATATGAGTACTTCGCAGCTGGCAAGCCAATCCTAGCTTTGACAAATGAGGGGTTTATAAAAGACTTCGTTAGTAAGAGCGGATGCGGTATCGTAGTGGATTATGATGATATCCGGGAAATCACTAAGCAGATTCTCAACTGCTTCGTTAGGTTTAAACAAAGGCAACTGCAGACTAAGTCCAATTGGGAATTCATTACTCGATTTGAACGTAAAAGACTGACCGGACAACTGGCGGCAGTGTTAAACAAATTGAGCGAAAGCACCGACGCAAGAGAGGTTCCGACAAGTCCGGTAACATGACTCGCTGAGATGTGCCGCGGAAATTCCTTTTGTATGCCGTCGATCTTAAGTATTTGAATATTGTTTCTGGTTAGCCTTTTCACACATTAGCTGGGATTGAAAGAGCGGAGCCAAGCATTGTCAATTTGAAAATGAGCAAAATCAAAGTATTACATCTAATAACCGACCTGGAACCAGGCGGGGCCGAGAACTTGCTGCTGGATATCACCAGGAAACTGGACAAAGAAAAATTTAATCTGCTCGTTTGTTATATTTACGGTTGTGGCACTCTGGCAGAACAAATTAAAGAGACAGGAACCAGGGTTTACGACCTTTCTCTAAAAGGGCGTATTGATCCGTTGCTACCATTTAGACTTTTTTCCCTGATGAGAAGGGAGAAAATCAGAATTCTTCATACTCACCTGGTTCATGCATCGATAGTTGGTAGGTTGGTGGCAAAGCTTGCGGGGATCAGAAGTATTACCACCACTAGACATTATGCTTATTATAATAAGCAAAAAAAACTGGTCAATTGGATCGAAGGAAAAACGGCCTTACTTAATGATAACTTTATAGCCGTTTCCAGGGCGGTCAAGGATCATATGGTCAAAAGAGAAAATTATGATCCCCGAGAAATCGAGGTGATCCAAAATGCTGTTGATTTGACTCTTTTTGACTCTACTACTTCAAAGACTAGGTCAAACCGTGATAAAAGATTTCTTTTGGGAACGGTGGGACGATTGCATCCTTCAAAGGGTTATGATACACTGTTAAGAAGTCTACCCCAGGTGATGGAAAGGTTTCCACAGATGAAACTGATGATCGCAGGAAATGGGGAGGAAGAGGAACACATGAGGCAACTTTGCCACGCACTTAAAATCTCTGAGAGGGTTATGTTCCTGGGCAGGAAAAAGCGGAGCGAAATTTTTGATTTGCTCCAGGAGATAGATATTTTCGTTCTTGCTTCCAACTGGGAAGGTCTTCCCATGGCAGCCCTAGAGGCGATGGCTTCTGGCATAGCCGTAGTAGCTACTAAGGTGGGGGGGCTTCCTGAGATCGTGGACGAAGGGAAAACTGGGTTCCTTGTGCCGCCAGCTCAACCGAATGCCTTAGCAGAGAAAATCAACTATCTGTTGCGAAACAGAGAGGTTTGCATGGAAATGGGAAGGAAAGGAAGAGAAAAGATTAAGGTTCACTTCTCTATAGAGAGAATGATGACTAAATTGGAACTTCTGTATCAAGACCTTGTAGATAAATCTCAGATTTGACTCAACAATGGAACCGATTCTCGTAAAGCCATATGAAGCAGAAGCTTGGAACGAATTCGTTCGAGGCTCAAATGTTTCGCACATTTTTCAATCGTTTGAATGGGGAACATTCAAATCCTATTTTGGGTGGAGGCCGATAAGGATTGCCTTTCAGGAGAACGGAAAAACAAAGGCAGCTTTGCAAGTACTGGTTAAGAGAATCCCCTTCACCGGAAAATGTTTTTTCTATATTCCACGTGGTCCGGTCTTAGATTATGAAGATGAAAAGGTTTTAGCTTTTGTCTTGGATTTCGTTAAAAGAAATTCTAAAGAATACGATGCCTTCATCGTTAAGGTCGGCCCCGATATTTTGAACCAGGCGACTGTGGTAAAATCTACTTTGGAAAAAAACGGATTTCACCAAAGCAGAATTCAACTCCAGCACAGGTGTACGTTTCGCATCGATCTGACCGAGAGTCTTGATCATATTCTTGCCAGGATGGAGAGCCGAACCAGATATTCCATACGGAAGGCAGAGAGGGATGGGATCGAAATAATTGAGGATTCTGATATTTCAGAATTTTTCGATTTGTATGCGAAAACGGGCGGAAAGAACAAGTTTCACCATAAGGGAGAAGGATACTTTATAAGACTCCAGGATTTCTTGGTTACCAAGGGCTTAGCTAAGGTTTTCTCAGCGAGATACAAGGGGAAGCCTGTGGCTGGGGCGGTGATCTTAACCTTCGGGGGAAAATCCTGGTACATGTATGGAGCCACCTCTCAAAGATACCGATATCTCAATTCCGGTCACCTGCTTCAGTGGAGGATCATTCGCTGGGCCAAGGAAAACAACCTCAGTTCGTATGATCTTCAAGGCATACCTGAAAAGGTAAAAGAATCAAGCCCTCTTTGGGGGATCTATCTATTTAAAAGGGGTTTTGGTGGAAAAAGATACAACTTAATTGGAGAACACGATCTGGTGTGGTCTAAACCGTTCTATTGGGCCTGGTGTTTGTATTCAAAAAGTCTGAGATGATTCATGGAAGACCTTATCAAAGATGACGTTCCTTATCATATTCTCATCTTAGCTTTTCATCGGGTAAATGATTTCCATCGAAACCCATTAACCGTGGGCACGGAACTGTTCCGCCAGCAAATGAACTATTTGAAGGAGAAAGGATATAATAGTGTTGGTCTTGAAGAATTGCCAAGTTTTCATTTGAGCCAAACTTCCAACCTTTCACCCAGATCCGTCGCTATAACCTTCGATGACGGATTCCAGGATAATTATATATATGCTTTTCCCATTCTGAAGCAGTTCGGATTCAAGGCGACTTTTTTCTTAACAATCGATCTGATTGGGACAGATCTAGTCCTTGAGAAAGACACGCCTGACAAACCAGATCTGAACAAGGATAGGATGCTATCTTGGGATGAGGTCAGAAGAATGCATGAAGAAGGGATGGATTTCGGTTCTCACACATGCACACACGCCAATCTGTTTAGCATTTCGAAACAGCAGGCTGAGAAAGAAATATTAGATTCGTACTCGAAGTTGGGGGGGGAGACAGGTGCTTCCCCCTTATTTTTTTGCTACCCTTACGGAGCTTTCAATGAAGGAATCAAAGCTCTGGTTAAAAAAGCGGGATTCAAAGGCGCCGTGGTTACCCCCAACCGGTACATATACAACGAGGATCTTTTTTCTTTATTTCGAGTGGGTATTTACGGACATAATAATCTGGATATTTTCAAATTCAAGATTTCAAAATATTTTAGATGGCTTCAGAGGAAAAAATGGTTTTGGGACCTGAGAGCCTTATTGTAGAATTATCCAATCTCTTGCCAACAACCTCCAATCAAGGCTTTAGTATTTTAATTCGCATGATTAACCAAAGAGCTTGTTCGTAGCATTGCAGGAAAGTTTAGAAGATGAACAACAAAAAAAGAAGAATTAAGGTAATGCGTATTATCACCAGATTGAGTGTGGGTGGTTCATCCATTCATACCATACTCCTGACCGCGCATTTGGACAAACAGATCTTTAATTCACTTCTGATCAAGGGTAGTGAAGGCAAGGACGAAGGTGATTTGCGCGATCTTCTTCAGCGCAAGAAAATAGATCCACTTCTCATTCCAGAGTTGAGGAGAGAGCTCTCATTTAAGGACGACCTGATTACCTTTTGGAAATTGTATAGACTAATGCGTTCAGAAAAACCCGAGATCGTCCACACCCATTCGGCCAAAGCTGGTACACTGGGAAGACTCGTGGCAAAACTGGTTGGTGTGCCCGTTATCGTCCATACCTTTCATGGCCATCTGTTTCGTGGTTATTTCGGTCCGAAAAAGTCCAGACTCGTTGTTTTCATTGAGAGACTGTTAGCCTTAGTTTCCACTAAGATCGTTGCAGTGACTCAAAGTCAAATAGATGAGCTTTTGCGATATAAGATTGCTCCCTCGCAAAAGATAGTGAGCATCCCTTTGGGGCTGGAGCTTGACCTACTGCAGAATTTGCAATTGGAGAGAGGTGCCTTTAGATCAGAGTTGGGCTTGGATAAAGATGATATTTTGATAGGCTCTATTGCCAGGTTGGTCCCGGTGAAGGGTCATGTTTTTCTGTTTCGCGCAGCTCGGAAGGTGATTGACAACTTTCCCAGGGTGAAGATATTAGTAATTGGTGACGGGGAATTAAGAAACGAACTGGAGAATCTTGCCAGCGGGTTAGGAATTGGAAAAAACGTGGTTTTCTGTGGTTTCAGAAGAGATCTGCCCCAGATATATGCAGACTTAGACATAGTGGCGTTGACCTCTCTCAATGAGGGATTGCCGGTGGCGGTGATTGAAGCTATGGCCTCACAAACTGCAGTGGTAGCTTACGATGTGGGTGGAGTAAAAGATTTGATTGAACCCAATGTCACCGGGATTTCGGTCCCGTTTGGAGAAATTGACAGACTGGCGGAATCTATAGTATTTCTGCTGAAAAACCCCCAGGAGCGTGAGAGGTTGGGGCGAAATGCCCGGAGAAAAGTATACCCCCGTCTTCATTATCAAAGACTAATTCGGGATTTTGAAAAATTCTACTTAGAATTAACAGAAAATCAACATTCAAAACACGAAGGGTCGTTAACCCAAAAGACGATGGTCGAGAGATAATACATTATGAGATATCTGATTACGGGAGGAGCGGGATTCATCGGTTCAAATATTGTAACCGAATTGGTCAGTCGAGGAGAAGAGGTTAGGGTGTTAGACAATTTCTCCACCGGAAGAAGAGAAAACCTTCTGCCCCATCT
>CAYOSZ010000134.1:0-915 GCA_964406715.1 uncultured Ignavibacteria bacterium
ATTTTCTTCTCCTTATTTGCCTCTTCTCTTTACGATAAACTTATCTGATGGCTTTCTCTTTCTGGTTTTCAATCCCTTGGTGATCATTCCCCAGGGAGTACATGGATGCCTGCCACCGGATGATCTTCCTTCTCCTCCTCCCATGGGGTGGTCGACCGGATTTTTTGCCACTCCTCTTACCCGGGGTCTTCGGCCCAGCCATCTGGTCTTACCTGCTTTTCCGTAAGTTATGTTCTCGTGATCCAAGTTTCCCACCTGCCCGATGGTGGCAAAACACTCCAGCCTCACCAGCCGGACCTCTCCGGAGGGGAGCCTCACGTGCCCGTAATCCCCTTCCTTTGCCACCAGTTGAGCGTACGTTCCCGCTCCCCGGGCTATCTGCGCTCCCTTCCCTCTCTTCAATTCAACGTTATGGATCATGGTGCCCTGCGGGATCTTGCCCAAGGGCATGGCATTTCCCGGCCTTATCTCTGCATTCTCGCCCGCCATCACCGTGCTTCCCACCTTCAATTCAAGGGGAGCGATGATATATCTTTTTTCTCCGTCCGCGTAATGCAGAAGTGCGATCCGGGCAGAGCGATTGGGATCATATTCGATGGTCGCCACCTTGGCCGGGATGTTTAGTTTGTCCCTTCTGAAATCCAGAATCCTTAGAAACCTTTTGCTCCCCCCACCCCGATATCGGCAGGTGATCCTCCCCTGGTTGTTCCGACCGCCGCTCCTTTTCAAGGGAACCAAAAGCGACTTCTCCGGAGCGGTGCGGGTTATCCCCTCAAAGGTGGAGACCGTTCTGAATCTTGACGACGGTGTGACTGGTTTGAACGATTTAATGGGCATATGCTCTTACCTTTAAAAAACCCGAATCGACAACGATAAGGGTGAAAGTTCTAATTTAGGGTGTAACTATACCTTCTC
>CAYOSZ010000134.1:925-6689 GCA_964406715.1 uncultured Ignavibacteria bacterium
GCCTTTTTCCAATCCGGTCTTCTTCCTTCAAATCTTCCCAGTCTTTTGGGTTTACCATACATTATCATGGTGGTTACCTCATCCACCTTTACCTTGAAAAGCTCCTCCACCGCCCTTTTTATCTGAAGTTTGTTTGCCTTTTGGTCCACCCGGAAGACGTACTTATTCTGATCAGCACGTAAATTGGTGTTCTTCTCCGATACCAAAGGCATTCTTATGATCTCTCGCGGATCCTTCATCCGGCAAACACCTCCGTCAAGCTGTCCATAGCCCTTCTGGTCATTACCAAAAATTCGCAGGTTAATAGGTCATAAGCATTGACCAGGCAGGCTCTTTTAGATACCAGATTATTCAGGTTTCTTAAGGATCGGTGCAAATTCTCATCTTTCCCTTCCGACAGGAAAAGGATTTTTGACCCGCCGACCCCTATTTTTTCAAACAGCGCGGCCATAACCTTGGTCTTGGGGACATCTAAGCTTATCTCTTCGATGATCTTCACCCTATTCTCCGAAGCCACGGATGATAGGGCTGAAATCAATGCCTTTCTCTTCATCTTCTTGGGAATCTCCACGTGATAATCATGCGGCTTCGGAGGAAAGGCTCTTCCTCCCCCCACCCAGAGGGGGGATGTGTTGGATCCCGCTCGTGCCCGCCCGGTTCCCTTCTGCCGCCAGGGCTTGGCTCCTCCCCCCCGGACCTCCACCCGAGTTTTCTTCTTGGCCGTGCCCTGTCTCTGGTTGGTTAAATAAGCCTTAACATACTGGTGAATGGCCGGGAGATGGGGTCTCTGCCCGAAAAGCTCCTGGTTTAAAGGCAACGTATCCTTTTGATTCCCTTCTTTGTCAAAAACCACCGCGCTTAACATAACCTTCCTTTAGAGTGAAGACTTCTTTATTGTCAAATAGGAATTTTTCTTACCGGGAACTGCCCCTTTAAGCAGAAGCAGATTTTTCTCTTTATCCACCCCCACCACCTCCAGGTTCCTGATGGTCAACTTCTCTCCTCCCATCCTTCCTGGCATTTTCTGCCCCTTAAATACCCGGGAGGGATAGGAACTTCCGCCTATCGAGCCCGGAGCCCTCAGGCGGTCCGACTGTCCGTGGGTTTTCGGACCTCCATGAAACTTGTGTCTTCTTACTCCACCCTGGAAGCCCAGACCTTTTGAGGTGCCACTCACGTTGACCCTTTCACCCACCGAAAAGACGTCGACCTTCAACTCCTGTCCCACCTTAAACTCATCTGCCCGGTTTGTTCTCATCTCTTTTAGTATTCTCCGGGGCTCCAGTTTGGCTTTGGCAAAATGCCCCAGAAGGGGTTGGGTAAAAAGCTTTTTCCTTTTCTCCCCGAAACCGAGCTGAATGGCTTCATATCCTTCCTTCTCCCGGGTTTTAACCTGCACCACCGGACAGGGTCCTGCCTCTATGACCGTCACCGGAATGGCCTGCCCTTCCTGATTGAACACTCTGGTCATCCCGATCTTCTTTCCGATAATCCCTTCCATCCTTCAACTCCCAAGAGTCTTTCTAATGTCTATTGTCTGCTATCTGCTGTATACTGTATACTGCCTTTTTCTTTTAAACTTTTATCTCCACGTCCACCCCTGCGGGCAGGTCCAGCTTCATCAAGGCATCAACGGTCTGGGAGGTCGAATCATAGATGTCTATCAGCCTCTTGTGAATGCGGGTCTCAAACTGCTCCCGGGATTTCTTGTCCACATGCGGCGATCTCAAGACGGTATAAACTCTCCTTTTGGTGGGCATGGGAACGGGCCCGGTCACCCGTGCTCCGGTTCGAGTGGCGGTTCTCACGATCTCCCTGGATGATTTGTCCAAGGATCTATGATCATAAGCTTTAAGCCAGATTCTGATCTTCTGTCCGTTCATCCATCAGTCCTTCAATCAAATTTTGATTACGTTATCAAGCTTCATTTTTTTGCTCAAAATCACCATTAGCCCGAACTTTCCCCCTCCGGGCTTGGTTATTCGATTATCTCGGTCACCACCCCTGCTCCCACCGTGCGGCCTCCCTCACGAATGGCAAAACGCAGTTCCTTCTCCATGGCAATGGGGGTGATCAATTCAACCCCCATGGTTATATTGTCTCCCGGCATAACCATCTCCACACCCTCCGGCAACTTTATCACCCCGGTAACGTCCGTGGTCCGAAAATAAAACTGGGGCCGATAACCAGGGAAAAATGGGGTGTGCCTGCCACCCTCCTCCTTGGTCAATACGTATACTTCACCCTTGAATTTGGTGTGGGGGGTGATGCTCTTGGGTGCCGCTATAACCATGCCCCGCTCCAGATCATCCTTGTCTATACCCCGCAACAAAAGTCCCACATTGTCCCCCGCCTGGGCATAATCCAATATCTTCCGAAACATCTCTACTCCGGTCACCACCGTCTTCTTGGTCTCCCTGATCCCTACCCGCTCAACGTCATCCCCTACCTTGACCTTGCCCCGATCAACTCTCCCCGTACCAACCGTCCCCCGTCCGGTTATGCTGAATACGTCCTCAACCGGCATCAAAAAAGGCTTGTCTACGTCACGCTTCGGCTCCGGTATGTAAGCATCCATCGCCGCCAATAAATCGGTTATCGGCTTGAACGAGGGATCGTCCTTAACCTCCGTCTTCTCCCCCTGCTGCATCGCCTGCAAAGCACTGCCCCGGATAACCGGTACCTCATCCCCGGGAAACTGATACTGCTTCAGTAAATCCCGTACCTCCAACTCCACCAAATCCAATAGCTCCGGATCGTCTACCATGTCCGTCTTGTTCATGAATACTATGATACAGGGAACCCCTACCTGACGGGCCAAAAGTATGTGCTCCCGGGTCTGGGGCATGGGGCCGTCCGCCGCCGATACAACCAATACAGCTCCG
Source organism: uncultured Ignavibacteria bacterium (assembly GCA_964406715.1). Classification (GTDB taxonomy): domain Bacteria; phylum Zixibacteria; class MSB-5A5; order MSB-5A5; family SM1-73; genus SM23-73-3. The sequence continues at coordinate 3,811 of CAYOSZ010000134.1, forward strand.
TCCATCTGGGCCGCACCCGTGATCATGTTCTTGATGTAATCCGCATGTCCGGGACAATCCACGTGGGCATAATGACGCTTGTCCGTCTCATACTCCGCATGATGTACGTTGATGGTCAAGCCCCGAGCCTTCTCCTCCGGAGCGTTGTCTATCTCATCATAACTCTGAGACTGAGCCAAACCCTGCCGGTTCAATACATAAGTTATCGCCGCAACCAACGTCGTCTTCCCATGATCAACGTGTCCTATCGTCCCCACGTTAACGTGCGGCTTCGTCCGTACAAATTTCTCCTTGGACATAAAATTACCTCCACATCTTATATATATTCTTTTTCAATACTTTGCCTTGGCGTATGTTTTCGGTACTTTCAACGCTTGATTTTCTAAAAGCCCAAGACCAGGATTGAACTGGTGACCTCATCCTTACCAAGGATGTGCTCTACCAACTGAGCTACTTGGGCATCAATTAAGACTTTCCCTCAGGCTGCGGATCCTCCTCATAACAAATGCCCTGCCCCGGAAACAACCGAAGAAAACGAGCCGAGCATTCTCCAAGTGGGCGCGATCCCCACACCAATTTTCGACCAATAAAAATCAGAATTAACACCTTAAGATGCTAATTCCCAATGTAACAAGCTTTTAATATAGCCAACAAATTAATCTTGTCAAGAAAAATTTTACGTTTTTTCTGCCAGTTCTGTTTGCTTCTCTTCTGATTTGGGCAGCTTGATGTTTGTATGTTCTCCGTTTATTTTAACTATTCTGCCGGGCGTGCCCGCCACGGTGGTGTTATCCGGCAAGTTTCGCATCAGGATAAAGGTATTGGCCCCTATCCTCACGTTATTTCCCACATTTATCGGACCCAAGAGAATGGCTCCAGTTCCGATCATAACGTTATCTCCTATGGTGGGGTGTCTTTTCCCCTTATGTTTGCCGGTACCCCCCAGGGTCACATTGTGAAACAGAACGCAGTTCTCACCTATCTGGGTGGTCTCTCCTATCACCACCCCCATACCATGATCGATGAAGAACCCTTTGCCGATCCTTGCTCCCGGATGAATCTCAATCCCGGTGAAAAACCTGGAGATCTGAGAAAGCAGACGGGGGAAAAAAGGTATCTTCAACCTCCAGAGGAAATGGGTGAAGCGATGAACCAGGACGGCATGCAATCCCGGATACAGCAGAAACTCGATGTTCCTCACTGCCGGATCATTTTTGTATATGGCTTTGACATCTTCGATGATGGAAATCATCTTTTTCTCCTTAAAACTTTACTGATGTTCTCTAATTCCCAGACTCAACTCGATGCTTTTGCTGAGTTTTTTTGTCTTTTGATCTATTATTGAAGTTTAAGCGGAGACACATTTCATTCCCCAAGGAACAAATCAGTGCTCAGATATCTCTCCGCTGAATCGGGGAGTATAACCAGAACCACTTTCCCTTTGTCCTCCCTTTTTGCGACGCTCAAAGCAGCATATAGGTTTGCTCCTGCCGATATACCTGCTAAGATCCCTTCTTCCCTGGCTAATCTTCTAGAGGTGGAAAGGGCATCCTCAGAGGAGACACCAATGATCTCATCCACATTCTCCGGTTGGTAAACGCTGGGGATGAAACCGGCACCGATTCCCTGGATTTTGTGGGGACCGGCTTTTCCTCCGGAGAGTACGGGAGAATCCTTCGGTTCCACGGCTACGTTTTTGTTCCCATATCTTTTTTTCAGCACCTCGCCTGTGCCGGTGATGGTTCCTCCGGTACCAACTCCCGACACGAAATAATCCAGTTTTAAATCACCTAGATCTTTTATTATCTCCGCCGCAGTGGTTCGACGGTGAATTTCAGGATTTGCAGGGTTGTCAAATTGCCGGGGCTGAAAATAACCACGTTTTTCGGAAAGCTCCTTTGCCTTCTCGATTGCCCCTTTCATACCCTTTGAACCATCAGTCAATATTATCTCCGCTCCCAAAAATTTCAAGAGCGCTCTTCTCTCCATGCTCATGGTTTCGGGCATGGTGAGCACGCACCTGTATCCCTTCACCGCCGCCACCATGGCCAAAGCTATTCCGGTATTCCCGGAGGTGGGCTCCACCATGGTCATGCCCGGCTTCAACCTGCCTTCCCTCTCCGCTGCCTCGATCATGGACAACCCGATTCTGTCTTTAACCGAGCCGCAGGGATTAAATGATTCCACCTTGGCAATCAAGACAGCGTCTTCTTTTCCCACCAGCTTGTTTATCTTCACCAACGGAGTTCTGCCGATGGTCTTAAGTATGTTATCGTAGATCATATGTTTGTTCTGAAATAAACAGGGTTGTTTTTATCCTAATTTCAGCGAACATACTCCATCATAATTCTTATCGTCATGAATTGATTTTCTCTGAAGAGGGAGCTTTATTCCTCGAATGTCACCAATTCCTTGAGACCTGGAATCAGGATGGATGGAAGAGAATAAATTACAATGCCCACATAAAATTTTCGCAAAACATTAAGCGGGAGACGGGATTCGAACCCGCGACCAACAGCTTGGAAGGCTGTGACTCTACCAACTGAGTTACTCCCGCATGTATTCCCTAATTATATCTATTGAACCCGCGACCATCCCGCCAACGGCGGGAGACTCTACCAACTGAGTTACTCCCGCAGTATGAAGATAATATGTCATTCTGAGCGAAGCCCTGCACCATTTGGTGCGGGGCGCAGCGAAGAATCTCTTAAAAAAGCAAGATGTTTCGCTATGCTCAACATGACACACGCAAAGGTTTACCACAAACCACGAACCACGAACCGCTTTAACAGTGGAGAGGGAAGGATTCGAACCTTCGAAGGCATCAGCCGACAGATTTACAGTCTGTTCCCTTTGGCCGCTTGGGTACCTCTCCAAAT
>CAYOSZ010000135.1:0-6680 GCA_964406715.1 uncultured Ignavibacteria bacterium
GCATAGTCTGCTTGACAAAACTCACAGAGAGATATGAAACTTATCACCCTCCCTTTGATCCCTCCCGTTAAGGGAGGGAGAGTCCCTCTCCCCTTGGGGGAGAGGGATTAAGGGTGAGGGGGATAGATAGGATTAGTTGTATATGCCCAGAAGAAAAAAGAAAATCACTTTCCCGGCGAGCAGTTTCTTTAATAAGGTAAAAGCCCGTGGCGTTCAAAGGAAGAGAACAGTTAAGAGGGTTTTGCTCTTTTTGGCCTTCGCTTTTCTGGCTTACCGCTTCTTTGCCGGACCCTACGGATTCGTTCAAATCCATTCTCTATGGAAAGAGAAAAAGGGACTGGAAAAAGAATCCGCAGCTCTTCAGGCTGAATTGATCGATCTGGAGATCGAAAAAAACAGGCTCACCGACGATGATTTCTATCTGGAGAAACAGGCCCGAGAGAGATTGGGCATGGTAAAAGAGGGGGAAAAGGTATATCGGATCATCCACGAGGATGAACTCAAACCTGCAGAGGAAAAAGAACCCGCAGAAGCACCTCCACCCGATTCCCTGTCCCCATGAGCATCACCAAGACCGAAGCAATTGTCTTAAAAAGCATCAAATTCGGCGACACCTCCAGAATCGCTACGCTTTATACTAAAGACTACGGCAAGGTTAAGGTCATTGCCAAAGGGATCAGAACGCCAAAAAGCCGGCTGGCCGGGGCTTTGCAGACTTTTGCTCACATACAGGCGGTCTTCTACAAGAAACGTACCTCCGAAATATATCTCCTCTCGCAAGCGGATACCATCGAATCAAATCAAGCTCTCTCCAAAGAGTTGAACATATACGTCTTTGCTTCTGCTTCTTTGGAACTTTTGGATAGGCTGATCACCGGTGAGGAATCAAATACCCGGCTTTTCGAGCTCACCCTGACGACTTTGTCTTTCATGCAAAGCTGTCCAGAGGAATCACTGGAAAAATCTTTTTGCTTTTACGCTTTCGAATTAGCCGACCTTCTGGGATATAAGCCGAAATTCGATAAATGCGTAAGCTGCAATAAACGTTTTGAGGCGGAACCCGTTTTGTTCAGCCCGGAAAAGGGAGGCATCGTCTGCAAAAGATGCTCCAGGGCAGATCAAGCATATCTGAGATTGTCCAAGAATTCAGTTGTCTCGGCGCTTAAACTTCAATCCATAAAGACCGAAGATTTAAATACGTATAACATTCCGAAGGAACACTTAAAGGAGATATCGGATGTGATCCTTACTCTTCTGGAGTATCACACCGGAAGAGGAAAGGATTTGAAGTCACTTCGATTTCTGGAGGCGGAGAAAAGCTTAAAACAAAATCCGCCGGCAGAAAACCACGAAAGGTAATGGATTTCGTAGGGCACACCCCAAGTGGAAAACATTTGAGCTTCAAGGAGGAGTTGTGGCAAAAAAGAAAGAACCCGATCTGATGGACAAACTGGTATCGCTAAGTAAAAGGAGAGGTTTTATCTTTCAATCCTCGGAGATCTACGGCGGGATAAACAGCTGCTGGGACTATGGCCCGCTGGGCGTGGAGATGAAGAGAAACATCAAGGATCACTGGTGGAGAAGCATGACCCAGTATCGGAACGACGTCGAGGGGGTGGACGCATCTATTCTGATGCATCCCAAGGTGTGGGAGACTTCGGGACACGTGGAGGGCTTCACCGATCCCATGGTGGACTGCAAAAAGTGCAAGCAGAGATTCCGGGCGGACGACATAGAAGGATCCGTTTGTCCCGCCTGCGGGGGGGAGCTCACCGAGGCGCGTATGTTTAACCTGATGTTCAAAACCCACATGGGACCTCTGGAGGACTCCGCATCCGTGGTCTATTTGAGACCCGAAACCGCCCAGGGAATCTACGTGAATTTTCTAAACGTCATGGGACCTTCACGTCAAAAAATCCCCTTCGGGATCGCCCAGATCGGCAAAGCTTTCCGCAATGAAATCTCGCCGGGGAACTTCATCTTCCGCTCCCGTGAATTCGAGCAGATGGAGATGCAGTATTTCATCAATCCCAAGGAGGACGACAGTTGGATGGAGTACTGGAAGGAAGAAAGGATGAAATGGTACATCGATATCGGTGTCAAAAAGGAGAATCTGAAATTTCACCAGCACGAGAAAAAGGAATTAGCTCATTACGCCAAGACGGCATGGGATATCGAATACAATTTCCCCTTTGGCTGGAAGGAGATCGAGGGGATACATAACCGCACCGATTTTGACCTGTCACGCCACAGCCAGGCTACGGGCAAGGACCTCTCTTATTTCGATGACCCGACCAAGGAGAGATTCATCCCCTATATCATAGAGACCTCTGCCGGGGTGGACCGGAGCCTGCTGGTCTGTCTGGTGGATGCCTACCACGAAGAGGAGGTCAAGGGCGAAAAGAGGGTGGTCTTAAAACTGGACCCGAAGATAGCTCCCTTCAAAACCTCCATTTTGCCTCTGGTGAATCGGGACAACATGCCGGAGATCGCCCAGAGAATCGCCAAAATGCTGAGACTACATTTCACCGTGTTTTACGATGATCGAGGGGCGGTAGGAAGACGCTATCGAAGGCAGGACGAAGCCGGCACGCCCTTTGGCATAACCGTCGACTCTCAGACCTTAGAAGATGAGACCGTCACCCTGCGGGAAAGAGACTCCATGGAGCAGACCAGGCATAAGATCGATGAGCTGGTTTCAGTGCTGAATAAGAGCATTTGGGGAAATAAATGTTAGTAATCGATGTCCCTTTCTTGTTGGATCGGGAATTGTCATCTAGATCCCGCTTAGCGGGAGAATTCCCGATCCACAAACATTTTGCGGGTCACCAGGATTACGCCGGAGGCGGAAAAATCCAATTCCCGCACGAACAAGTATGATAATCGAAAGGTAAGCCCGCATAACAACAAGGTGGAAAGAAACTAAGCTATTCACCATTGAAAATAAGGATCATACAGAAGAATTTTCTGTCTTTCTGATTCAGCCTCTTTAACCCGACCGTCATTATCATAAATTGCTTTCAGGTAAACATGCGCCAGAACGGAGCACTCATCGATTTCTATAGCCTTCTTCAGGTATGCTTCCGCAGTGGGATAATCCTTCAAAACATAATAGGATCGTCCTATAAGATCATAGACCAGGCTGAAATCTTCAGGTCCAACTGAAACCACCTGCTTTAACTTCTCGATCGCTTCTTGATTCATCCCCCTTAAATAAAGGTGAACGCCCTGGTAAAACAAATCGACAAAACGCGGATCACCGAATACTTTATTCTCCTTTGAGTATTCTCCTTTTCTCTTGAAAATGGGGACGAATCCTACCTTTCCGAAGATGATGGGAATCACGTAATAATTCTCCCGGAACTGGGAGTTCAAAAGCAAAGCTCTCTCTGCCGGGGCACTGGGCTTGTAGCCGGTGGGGAAAAAGATGAAGTCGGGATCCAAAGAGAGAACGTAGCGGGTATTGTATCTCTTTTCCTTCCAGGTTGCAGCTATTCCCTCGATCTCTTCCGGATGTCGGGAGATGTATCTATCGGTCAGTCCCAGCATGTCGATAACCTTTACCCCGGTTCCGGCATAATAGGATACCGAGCCGATAGTGGTGACAGCCAGAGAGAAATTGGCACCATAATTCTTCTTCAAATACTCAGCCACAAACTGCATCCTGTCCACCATGTTTCTCTCATCTGCCCTGACGACTCGAATCCACCAGTAAGGAAGCAAGAAAACAAGAACCGAAACTAAAAACAGCAGAATTACAGAAACCGTCTTTGCCTTTATTTCGTTTTTGAATTTAGAATATATTTTCTGAAAACAGATAACCAGAAGGAGATACAAAAGCGGCATAATGGGTAAAAAGAAGCGGTGAACCTTAAGTACGTCTCCCCCGATTACGATAACGTATAGAGTAAAAATAAAGACAAGCATCATCAAAAGGTATCCTCTTGTGCCCAGACGCTTATAGAACAACACGGGCACAAGATAAATGAGTCCCCAGAGACCATAGTGCCTTAAAAATAGCCAGAAATATTCTACTCCGCTCTTCACGTAATCAAACGAGAATCCGGTTTTGGCATAAAACGGATTGGGCAGAATGTCTCCATAGTAAAACACCTTAAAAATCACAAAAGGGACAAGAGGTAAAACGAATCCCCCCAGACATATCAAGAACTCCTTAAGTCCATCTTTCTTAAATAACAGCTTGTGCAAGAGAAGAATCCCGAATATCAAAGCACCCTCGGGGCGGATGAGCGCAGACAGAGCGCAGGTGATCACCCAAGCTCGCGGATAAGTCAAATACAGAAAAACTGAAAAAGTGACCATCATCGTAAAGAAAGAAGTCTCCAGTCCGCTGGTGCTCCAGTAGGGAAACGCGCTGGATGCAGTCAGAAGAAATGGGGGGAAAAGGGCTAAAAGCCAATCTCTCTTCGGAAAATATAACAGGGAAGTTTTGAAAAGAATAAATAGAGTGACACACCCTGAGATAATTCCCAATATCTTGGAAACGACGATCACGTCCAGGCCGAGCTTGGCAAAGATGGACAAAATGATTACCCAGAGAAAATTGGTGTATCCCTCCACCCTCTCGCCGGAATTGAAGACCAGTCCGTTGCCTTGAATGAAGTTTTTCACGTAACGATAAGAGATGAAGGCATCATCCTGGGTGAAATTCAAGTTAAAGCAGTGGATCACGAAAATAATTACCACAACAATAAGAATGAGCTTGTTTCTCATCTATCTTCTCCCAAACATATGCCGTGTGACCAAGATGCTTCCATTCTCTCCTTGTTTAAAGTATGCGATTTCGGTGCACAGCCAATCAAAATAATTAAGATGTTTACCACGGTGGATGATGTGGATCATATAGAAAGACCTTTGCTTTTTCTATTTCGGATTTTTCCAATCGACCAGTAATCCGATAGGTGGCTGACAAGTACACATGTGCCAAAACCGTGCGGTCATCAATTTGAATCGCTTTCTTTAGATATGCTTCAGCAGATTCATAATCTTTCAATTCGAAATAGTATTGCCCCAAGAGTTCGTACACTAAAGCAAAATCTTGAGGTCCTACCAAAGTTACTTGCTTGAGTTCTTGAATCGCCTGTTTTAGTTTTCCCTTCATTCGCAAATAAACTCCCCCACAAAACAGATCGATAAAACGCGTATCTTCAAATATTTTATTCTCTTTAGAATAACTCCCTTTGCTCTTGAAGATAGGAACAAATCCTGTTTTGCCAAGTTGGATTGGAATTACGTAGTAATTCTGCCTGAATTTAGAATTCAAAAGCAGAGCCCTTTCTGCAGGAGCACTAGGCCTATATGGGGTGGAAAAAAGGATGAAATCCGGATCAAGAGAAAGAACGTACCTGGCATTGTAATTTCTCTCTTTCCAAGTTACAGTTATCCCATTAATTTTCTCGGGATGTTGTGAGATGTATTTTTCTGTCAATCCAAGCATGTCTATAACCTTTACTTCAGTTCCCAGATAATAAGATGCCGAGCCGATGGTGGTGAGTGCGACGGAAAAGTTAGCATGATAATATTCTTTTAAATAACCAACTACCAATTGCATGTTTTCCACCAGAAATTTCTCACCAACCCTGGTATGACGAATCCATTTGTGAGGCAAGAAGAAGAAAACAGACGAAATTGAAAGCAGGAGAACTATCAGGGCTATTGTCGTCTTCAGATCCTTTTTTAATCTGATATATAACTTCTGAAGAAAGATAGCAAAAAGCAAATACAATAGTGGCAAAATTGGTAGGAAAAAACGATGAACTTTAAGCACGTCTCCTCCGACTAGGATGATGTACACAGTATAGACATAGGCGAGTAATATCAAAAGCCGGGCTTTTACGTCCAGGCTTCTGTAAAGCAAAATGGGCACAAGGTAGACAAGTCCCCACAGTCCGTAATGCTTCAAGAATTGCCAGAAATATTCCAACCCGCTCTTTACATACTCATACGACAAACCGGTCTTGGCATAAAACGGATTGGGCAGAATGTCTCCATAGTAAAACACCTTAAAAGCTGCAAAAGGTACAAGAAGTAGAATAAATCCTCCGAGATAGCGGAGAAATTCGCTAAACTGGGCTTTGTCGAATAGCAGCTTGTGGAAAAACAAAATCCCGAATATCAACATCCCCTCAGGACGGACAAGAGCAGAGATAGCGCAAGAGATCACCCACGCTCTCGGATGTGTCAAGTACAGGTAGACTGAGAGCAGAACCATCATGGCAAAGAGGGAAGTCTCCAGTCCACCTACGCTCCAGTAGGCAAACGCACTGCTGGCGGTCAACAGAAGCGGAGGGAAAAGAGGCATCAGCCACTCCCTCTTTGGGAAAAAGAGTCGGGAAACCCGATGAAGAAGAAACAGGGTCGCACAGCCTGAAGCCACCCCCAATATCTTGGAAACGACAATCACGTTCAGACCGAACCTGGCAAAAACAGACAAAATAATTACCCAAAGAAAATTGGTGTATCCCTCCACCCTCTCGCCTGAATTGAAGACCAGCCCGTTGCCCTCAGTGAAGTTCTTAACGTAGCGATAGGAGATGAAAGCATCATCCTGGGTGAAATTCAAACTCAGGCAATGAGCCAAAAATACTGCAAGGATCATCAAAAAGATCATCTTAACTTTTGTATTCATCTTCAAACCTAAAAAGATCAACAAAACTTAT
>CAYOSZ010000136.1:0-580 GCA_964406715.1 uncultured Ignavibacteria bacterium
CACCTAAAGATGGACACTCCAGATTCTTCAGAACAGGCGGTTTCTCACGAACTCTCCTCAAATTGGTTGACAAAAGCCCGGAAATGATTTAAAATAGAATCAAGATGAGGAAACTGTATCTGGTAGACATCGAGGGGACGATCGTAAAGGATAAATCCTTCATCCCCATTGAAGGAACCGTAGACTGGATTAACTCTTTTGGCTCCTCTCCCCATAGGTTCGTTCTGGTATCCAACAATACCACGCACAAGCCGGAAGACCTGCTGACCGTGCTAAAGAACAAGGGATTCGACGTCCACCTGGAGAACCTGGTGACCTGCGTGAGCACCGCCTTAAACTGGCTGAAAAAGGAAAAGATAAAGAGCTGCCTGGTGCTGGGCAGTTCTCAGCTTAAAGAATACCTGAACGCAAATGGGATAAAAACGCCCTCAGATCATGAAGCGGATGCTGTTTTGGTGGGCTTGGACACATCACTTACTTATCAAAAGCTGAAGGTGGCACTCAACGCTCTGGTGAAAAATGACGCATCTTTGCTGGCGCTTCACTCCAACCGGTTGTATCAGGATGAAAAGGGGGAGCT
>CAYOSZ010000136.1:600-6660 GCA_964406715.1 uncultured Ignavibacteria bacterium
CAATCTTTGGCAAACCCAGCCCGGAGATCTACCTCGAAGCTTTAAGAAGATTCAAGGCAAAACCCGAGGACTGTTTCATGATAAGCGACGATCCGTTCTCCGATCTGGCGGGAGCAAAGAAATTAGGCATGAAGACCGTCTTCGTAACCTCCGGCAAGTACAAAGATAAAGAAATACTGAACGGGATGAATCAAAGATTAAAGCCGGACTGGATTCATCAAAGCGTCAAGGAAATTAGGATTTAGATTTTCTCGGAAAGCCACTTTATGAAAATCGGAATCATCGGACTTCCGTTTGTGGGCAAGACCACAATTTTCAATGCCCTGACCTGTGCACAGGCTAAGGTGGGGGAGTTCTCTTTAGGGGTAAAAGAAGCCAATCGCGGAATCGTCAAGGTTCCGGATGAAAGAGTGTACCAGTTGGCTTCGTTGTATAATCCCAAGAAGGTGACGCCGGCGGAGGTTGAATATATCGACGTGGCCGGGCTGGTTAAAGAGGCCAAGGAGAAGGCTTCGGAGGGGGAATTCTATCATTCCTTAAGGGAAGTGGATGCACTGGCTCACGTGGTAAGAGTTTTTCAGGATGAGAACGTGATGCACGTTTCGGGTTCGGTAGACGTCAAACGGGACATCAAGAATCTGGATCTGGATCTGATTCTGATCGATCTGGATATCGTGGAAAAAAGGTTGAAGCGCCTGGAGAAGACGGTGGCAACCTCCAAAGATGAGGAGGAAAAAAGGGAGCTTTCGGTTCTTCAAAGATTCAAAGGATCGCTGGAGGAGGGGATTCCTTTAAGGGAGATTCAGCTTTCCCCGGAGGAAGAGAAATTAATCCGGGGATACGCTTTCCTCTCCTTGAAGCCCATGTTGATTGTCCTGAACATAGATGAGACGCAGAATGAACAAAAGGAAAAGCTGGAGTCGGAGTGTCGGGAAATTACCAAGGATGAGGAGGTCTCCGGCTGCTCCGTTTGCTCCATTTGCGGGAAGTTGGAGATGGAGCTATCCCAACTGGAGAAGGAAGATAGAAAAGCCTTCATGGAGGATTTGGGCTTAAAAGAGCTGGCCATCCAGCGGGTGATAGACGTCTCCTATAAGCTTCTGGATTTGATCTCGTTTTTCACCGCCAACGAGAATGAGGTAAAAGCCTGGCCCGTTCCATCGGGAATTAAAGCCATAAAAGCGGCGGGGACGGTTCATACCGATATGGAGAGAGGTTTCATCAAGGCGGAGGTGATTGGCTTCGACAAGCTGTGGGCGCTGGGCTCGATTCATAAGGCTAAGGAAAAAGGCCAATTGAGGCTGGAGGGGAAGGACTATGTGGTGCAAGACGGAGACGTGATCTTTTTCAGATTCAATGTATGAGCGAATTGAAAAATCCGACAAGGGCACCGGTCGAAAAGATAATATGCGGGGGCTGTCTTCTCATTATTCTCATCCATCTGGTAGCTTCATATTTTCCGCAGGAAAGACTGTGGGGAGTGAACTTGCTTTACTATATGCCCCCTGCCTGGCGATGGATTTTCGTGATTTCAGGGCTTTTAATTCTGATTCCTCACATCAATAAAGGGGTGGGGAATCTCTGGCGCGGCTTTTCCCGTCCGATAGCAGCTGGATTTAAAAAGCTAAACAGATATTATGGATACGCCTTTTTCAGCCTGATAGGGGGGATACTTTTCTGGGCATTCAGGGTCAAGACTTATCTCTTGGGCGACAGCTTCATGAGAGCCAAGGAGATAAATATGGGGGCGAAGTTCTCCTTCACCGCACCTTTGGATTTTTTTCTGCACGTGAAGGTGGCAAAGCTTCTAAGCTGGGACGCTTTCCAGGTTTATGCGGTGATGAGCGTTTTCTTTGGCGTTGCTTTTTTGTTTTTGATCCTGCTTTTGGGAGACCTGCTGGGAAAAAGTGGTAAAGAAAGATTGTTCCTCTTCAGCATAATCGTCACCATGGGAGCAAGCCAATTATTCTTTGGATACGTGGAGAGCTATACCCTGGTATACGTGGCGATAGTTTCTTACATTCTCTTCTGTTTGAGGTATCTCAAGAACAGAACCGGGCTGATCCTTCCGATCCTCACTTTCCTTCTTAGCTTTAGCTTGCATATTTTTGCCGTGACCCTTTTGCCCTCTCTTCTGTATCTGATATTTTCTAAAAGACCCCATAAGACTGAATCGGAAAGGAAAAACAAAAAGCTTCTTAAATTCTTTCTGGCAACCGGTATCGTTCTGCTGGTGGCTGTCGGTTTTTGGCTTTTACAAAGCCACAACCCCGAAAAAAAGGGACTGGATTATTTTCTCATCTTTCCCCTGGGGGAAGGCGAGAGCTTCTATTCGGTTTTCTCTTTCTCCCATCTTCAGGATTTGATCAACCATCATCTTTTAGTTTCACCGGTGGGTGTCTTGATCTGTTTAGTATCGGTTCTGGCTTTTTCCAGGAAGATCAACTACAAAGATAGGGTGATCCGATTTCTTCTGATTCTAACCACGTGCAGCCTGGCATATGCCTTTTTGATAGATCCAAAATTGGGATACCCTCGTGACTGGGACCTATTTGTCTTTTCCGGTCTGGGATACACGATTCTGGGACTTTACGTTTTTCTGAAGCATTGGAGGGAGACAAAGCTGGGTGACTTAAGATACGTCACCTTAGCTTTGCTTTTCACCTCATTGGTTTCCACGGTTCCATGGATATATGTCAATGCTACAGAGGAAAAGGCAGTGACAAGATTCGGTCATCTTCTGGCTCTGGATAGGGGAAGAAGCGCTCACGGACACGAAACTATGGCCATGTATTACAACACGCGGGGGGAGTGGCAAAAGGAAATCGAGCAGTGGATGAAAGCCATTGCGGTAGAAAACCATCCCCGTTATATAAACAACCTGGCTGCGATCTACTACAAGCAGCAAAGGTATGATCTTGCCTTAAGGGAGCTGCGAAAATCAATTAAGGTGGACCCAACATTTGATTATACCCATTTCGGTGTGGGGGAGGTTCTTTCCCGGATGGGAAGACACGAGGAGGCTCTGGCAGAATTCAGGGAGGCGATAAGGCTCAGACCTGACAAAGTCCAATACTACAATAACCTGGGAGCAGTTCTGACAAATCTGGGACGAGACCGGGAGGCCTTGAAGGTTTTCGAACAGGGATTGAAGGTGAATCCGGATCATTTCCCCATCTACCGCAACTTAGGGTACACCTATTTCAATTTAGGTGATTTCGCCTCAGCAAAGAAATATCTGAAGCTCTACCTGGAACGTGCCCCTAAAGCAGAGGATGAAGCCGAGGTGCGGCAATTTTTGAAGGATTTAGAACAGAAGCGGCTGCAAGAGTCCAAACGATAGAAGTTGATATAACCAACTCAGAAAAGAATCGCTAAAGAATGCACAGAATCCAGAAGACGATCTTCGTCGCTTGCGGATTTTTAACTCTTATACGCACCACCGCCTCCTTTTTCCCGGAACAAAGGTTATGGGGGGTGAATCTACTTCATTATTTACCTCCGGTTCCCCGGTGGATTCTGGTGGGGGTGGCTTTTCTGGTCCTGATCCCAAAAATAAATCAGAAGGTGGCTGACGTTTTGGCTTCTCTTCTCAGCCGGATTGAATTTCTTTTGGAAGGGTTGAACAGGCATCTTAAGTATGCCTTACTTTCCCTGCTTAGTCTCCCTTTATTCTGGCTATTTAAGGAGAGAATATATCTTCTGGGGGATGGAAACTTGAGGGGAGCTGAGATAGTGGCGGGGATGCGTTTTTCTTCAACCGAACCTTTGGACCTCTTTTTTCACGCCGTACTTTATCAGATCTTAAAACTTGGCGTTTACGATATCTATGCTTTGACTAGTTGTCTGGCGGGGGTTGGGTTCGTCTATCTGATGCTGCTTTTGGTTGATAATGTGGGACAAGGCAGAGGAAAAAAAATCTTCTTTTTTTCGGTTTTGATCAGTATGGGTACAAATCAACTCTTCTTCGGTTATATGGAGAGCTATACCTTGATGTATGTTGCCCTGATGGCGTTTATTATGTTTTCTTGGCTTCACCTGCAGGGGGAGCGGTCGCTTTTGTTTCCCACCGTCACCTTCCTTTTGGCTGCCAGCTTTCATCTGGCCGGCCTTATGCTCCTTCCTTCATTAGTCTATCTCTATTTGGCAAAAGATATAAAAGATGATCCGGGCAATAGAAACATTCTGAAGCTGAGAAAACTTGTTCTGCTCGGCTTTTTATTTTCAATAATAGGAGCCGGCATCTGGATTTTAAAGAAAAATGCTCCAGCGTCGGTCAGCCTGGATTCGCTTTTTCTTTTTCCATTGGGTGGTTCCAGGGAAAGCCTTTATGCTCTTTTATCCTTTTCTCATATCGCAGACGTTTTCAACCATCAGCTTTTAGTTTCACCAGTGGGTGCCGTGATCTGGTTTGTTCTGATTTTTTCCCGGGGGAAAAGAATCGACCTTAAATCAAGGATGATGATTTTTCTTTTGCTCACAACCATCCCCCAGTTGCTTTTTGCCTTGCTATTGACTCCCCAACTGGGGTACCCGCGGGACTGGGATCTGTTTGCTTTCACCTCTACGGGATATACCATATGGGGCATCTACCTGCTGATGCGGCGGTTCAGGGAAGTTCAATTGCACAGGGTTAGATATGTTACTTTGGCTCTGTTTGCCACAGCACTTATATCAACCGTTCCCTGGATCTATGTTAATGCAACCCAGGATAGAGCCATTGAGAGGTTCGAGCACATATTGAGACTGGACATGAGCAGAGCAGCCTTAGGACATGAGTGTCTGGCCTATAATTACCGAAGGCTTGGCCAAAAGGAGAAAGAGGTGGAGGAGTGGAGGAGGGCCATCCGGTTTTCAAACAAACCCCGTTATATAAAGAACCTGGGTGCGGTCTACGTAGAGATAGGCCAGTACAACAAAGCCGCCCAAAAGCTGGAAGAGGTGTTGAAGCTGGACCCGCATGATCACCTAACCCACAGTGATCTGGGGAAAGTTTATGCCCTGCTGGAACAGGATGAGAAGGCAAAAATTCATCTTCAGAGAGCCGTCGATCTACAACCAGACAATCCCATATATTATGAGAATCTGGGTCTGTTCCTTATGAATCTACGCTTGTATGATGAATCAATCGAACTTTTCAAAAGAGCGCTTGAGATAAGGCCGGACTTCTTACCCTTCTGGCGTTATACGGGGATTGCCTGCGCTAATTCGGGTAAAGAAAGCGAAGCCATAAAATACTTGCAACAATATCTAAAGTACGCTCCCCAGGCAGAGGATCGGACTCAAATTGAGACAATGATCGAGGAGCTTAAAGGAGAGGCAAAGGAACATTGACATCCGAACGGTCAAAGGCAAAAGGGACCACTATAATAAAACCTTCTGGTGCAAGGACGGAAAAACTCGTCTTTTGGGGCTGCGCATTCATCATCATCATTCACCTGATAGCCTCTTTCTTCCCCCACCTTAGACTCTGGGGGATAAACCAGTTACATTATTTTTCGCCGGAGTTTCGACTTGCGTTATGCGCTATAGGACTCTTCATTTTGATCCCGGCGGTTAACCGGAGTTTAGCAAAACTTCTGATCAGAACATCTGCCTGGCTGGGAGAAAGATTCAATAAGAGGAACAGATATCTTAAATATTCCTTGGTCAGTTTGCTTGGCCTGGTGGTCTTTTGGTTTCTCAAAGCCCAAACGCCGCTTCTGGGAGACGGTTACCTGCGAGCGGGCGAAATCAGAATAGGGAAACTGATCTCCGCTGCCGAACCTCTCGATTCCCTGCTGCACCTTTTGGTTTCTAAATCTCTCGGTCTTGATGCCTACACCACATATTCGGTTTTAAGTTGCTTTGCTGGCGGGCTATTCGTTTTTTTGATTCTTCTTTTATGCGACTGTTTAGGAAGAGATAGCAGGGAGAAGCTGTTCATCTTTTTGATCTTAATCACCATGGGAGCGAATCAACTGTTTTTTGGGTACATAGAGAGCTACACCTTAATGTATACGGCCATGGCGGGATATGTTCTATTTTCGGTCAGGTATTTACAACAATGAGGTGGATTCT
>CAYOSZ010000137.1:0-6639 GCA_964406715.1 uncultured Ignavibacteria bacterium
TCCGATTGGGAGAACTTCACAATCCTCGATCCATTTCTGAGCGATGTGACCTCAAGCTGCGCACTTGATTCCAACATCATTACCATTCCGGATTTTATCCTTGATCGGTTGGGTTGGTGGAAACTAACTTGTGATGTGCCAAACTATGCCTCGTCTGCTATTGTTGAACGGTATGAATCAAGCATCCCCGATTGGGTGAATGAAAGTATCTTCCACAGTAATGATGCTGCTAGGCTATCTATTTCATTAGGAACTGCAGAAGAAACTCCTGTCCTCTCCGACCCAGTTAATTTTACATGGGCTTTTCCAAATAGTACCGCGTGGGTCGAATCGTCAATAATAGGAGGCGTTGATGGAAACACTAGTAGCACAGTAGTCATTTTTGGATCTGCAAACACAACAGCTGGTATATGGGGTGTGAACTACATGTGGTCAAATGGCTCAGAGCTCGCTTATGACCATGAAGTCTTCGCTTTGCATCATGTTGCCATTCTTGAGTCTGTGTATTCTGACATATTGGAGACCCTAGTAGGACAACCAGTCTCCGTCTTTCTACGATTCATTGATGCTGAGAATGGATTATACATTCTGAATGATGGCGCAACAGTTGTCGGGAACTGGTCTAGTGGTGATGTAGAGTTTGTGCCGGACATTGTCAAGAACTGGTGGCAGGCCGATTTTGATACGGGTCTGCTTGGACCTGGGGATTATACAATAAGCATTATCTCTGCAGCACCCTACTTTGAAACCATCCCCTTACTGATTACTATCAAGTCCCAATCTCTGACTAATCTCAATCCCCCTACCGGACCTCTCACCCCCCTAATTTATGGTCGTCAATACAGCTATGACTTCTTCTATTCAATGTCACACGATGGGACTGGGATTGATGGGGCCAATGTGAACATAACCGAAGATGGGTCAGAATGGGCCTCGATTGAGAATGTTGGTGGCGGCATTTATACCTTAACGATAACTCCAATGGCCACTGGCGACTATAGCATTAGAACCACCTTTGAAAAAACAGGTTATGAATCTGAATCCCATGTCATTTCATTTCTTGTAGATCCTGTGCCTATAGAGGTAGAATCAATCTCGAGTCTGGTTGGACTTGAACTAACCCCGCTTGAAGTCGAAGTGCATATTGTTGAATCTGATACGGGGAATCCTGTAACTGAGGCAAATGTGACTGTGGGTGTCTATCTCCCGGGAGACTTTCCGTACTTTGATTCCATAATGGAAGAAGTCGGAGGTGGCATCTACTCAGTGACAATACCAATGCCACGATCAGATACTGGAACATGCACGGTACGTATCTCGGTGGAGAAAGCCAACCATGAGCTGACACAGAGCTTCAGCGCGACACTCGTACCGACCTTCGATAGTAATGTAAGAATTGTGCAAACTCTGTTAACGTACTCTGGGCAGATTGGCATTGGCGTCATAATCATTTTTGGAGCAGTGGCAGGCCAACGGATTCGGTCCAGAAGAATCCGGGAGAGGTATGCAACAGCCATGTCTATTAAAAATAGATTCAATGATGCAAACAATGTTCTTGGCTTCCTAGTCCTACACAAACTCAGTGGAGTGCCTATCTATTCCAAGGTATTCAAGGGTGGTTTTGAAGAGGGTATATTATCTGCGTTCATCACCGCTATCATGCATTTTAGAACAGAATTTGAAACAAGCGGGAGCTGTGATGAATATGCGGTAATTCCAATATCTGAAGTCATTCGTGTAGTTCCAACTGAGAATCTGACTTGTGCCTTCATCACAGTGACATCTCCCTCTCTTGAACAAGAGGCGAAAATGAAGAGCTATGCAAGAGCAATTGGCATGATGCTTGATGACGCGCTGAGTGAAGTCCGTGCAGAGGTCATTGATGCCAAGTTGATTAAGACATTTGAGTGGATGTTTGATGATTTCATGGATGGAATTTTGATCAGGCGGTACCAGAAAGGCGAAAAGAAGTTTCCAAAGCAGTTGAGGTTCATTGAAAAAACAATTCCTTTGGAGGAAACAGATGGTACATTCAATATTGTACGCTTGATTCGACTACTCACATCTTCTGGAGTTCCAGAAGACGAAGTCTATATTCGAATACTCAGAGCCATCGAGGAAGAATACATCATCCCTGTATATCCTTATAATAATAGTACGCAGTTAGGATCTGATTGATAGGTTCCAATAATTGGCACCCTTGATTCTTTTTTTATTTCAAAGGTACGAAGTATAGTTATATTTTGTGAATATCTCTTGATGTGTTGTCGAGGATTCACTATTGAAGAGGCGTTATTTTGCATTTGTAGTAGCTGTTCTATTTGCAGCTACTTTGGGTGCTACACCTCAATTCAATATTGGAAACCTACGTGCAATCGATGACCTAATTGATACTTCTGAATCACCGATATCTTACCTATCTCCAGAAAACTCTGAAGCCTCTTTCTCCCTTGCTGATACTTCAACAAGCGGAATTCTTAATCCTTTGATTATTGAACAGGTGGGATATACTCCTTCTGGGACTATTAGTGCAAGAACTGATACTGATTACAACACTGCTTACTCAATGTACCTTGATGACGTTCACGGCTGGCTTGGAAATAGAGCCTTTATTAACATCAGAGACTTGACAAGACTCTACGTGTTGAATGGGACCTTCTCGGACGGTACGGGTGCTGGAGACACGATTGACCCAAGTGGAACTGCAGACTACTACCCGTATGGTTGGGGTGCTGATAGTTCTTATGGGAGTGGTGATGAAGTACAGCGAGTTCGATATGAGAATACAGGCCGCGAATATGTTCTTGTAGAGAACAAAGCAAAGTTAACGAATAATCCGCAACACGAGTACACGCACTACTCTGGTACAACTGTCTATTGGATTCAGTCAATAGATTTGGAATCAACAACAACAGACTTCCTTCTTAGCTTTGACTACCTATACGCGAATGGACCCATAGATGGCACCGGTCCTAATTCATTCTCAGGGAACTGCTATGTTGAAGTCATAGTGGATGGTTCTATAATCTATAGTATTAGTCTGAAAGATTTGACTCAGAGAGATCATTGGTACAGCACTGGTGATATACCAATAAGTATGAGTGTCGGTTCAGGACCAGTCGATTTTAAAATTGGTATAAAGATCAATAGCACCTTTGTTCTTGACGCGGACCTAGACTATGATTATACTACAGGTGCTGATGGGGCCTCGAATGCTGAATACATTACTGTCCATTTTGATGATGTTTCTTTCACAGCTGCAAACGCACCAAGTTTCGAACAAGTCGACCTTCAGTATACAGTAGAAGGTAGCAGTACACTAATCACTGGCAGCAATGGAGTGGGTAGTGCATCAATACTAAAATCTGATTATTGGACAGTTGATCCAGTCTATATGGAGGTCACATCCAATACGACAGTTTCGTTTGAGTATGACGCCTATCTACGCTCACATAGATTCAGTAACTCCACTTGGACTACCGTGAGCACATATGATGGTGCATCTTATTCAGTTAATCTCGGCCAAAGTCCGCAGATTCAATTCTACACATATATCGGATTTCTCGGTGATTATTTGAATCTGACAACTCGGGCTTGGTTCCCCTCAGACTGGGAGAATGTAACGGTCCTTGATCCATTCAATACCCCTGTGACTCATCTTTGTAATATAACTGGGACCATGGTTGAGATTCCAACATCCATTATGAGCAGTCTTGGATGGTGGACTTTCGAATCAGAATCGCCAAACTACATTAAATCTGTCAATATCGAAAAACTAAACCCTATTTCTAGCACTTGGTCGGTTGAATCAATCTATAGAAGTGGAAATACATCTCGAGCTGTAATAGAAATTGGAACACTGTCAGAAACTCCTGATCCTCTTGGTATGGTCGATATCACTTGGCTACTTCCAAACGGAACAGATTGGTCTCATGATACTGTGAGTGGTGGAGTAAGTGGTTTATTGAATAGTACACCTCATGTATTTGGCTCTACCAACACATCAGCAGGGCTCTGGTCTGTTTGTGTGAGTTGGATTAATGGGTCCGAAATTGCATTCGGAGCAACAACGTTCGAAATCCATCATGCCACAACTCTGACCCCTCATGAGACCTATATCGAAACAGAATCTGGTCAGATCATCGCTAATTTTGTTTACTTCACTGATGCTGAGAATGGGGAATATTTGATGGATCCTGTAGCATCAGTAACTGCAAATTGGTCAGTTAGCACAGTAGACCTTAGTCCAGATGCAATTCACAATAGATGGTTTGGGACATTTGATACATCTCTAGTTGCAGCGGGTGAGAACGTTGTCATCGTCACTGCAAGTAGACCATATTATGATGAAGCCACTTGCACATTCACAATATACTCCACATTCTCAGACAATGAGTTAGTGATTGATAATCCCACTTCAGAGGTTGGACTTGGTGACACATTCTTCGTCACCTTTCAATATCTTGACCGATATGGTGTAGGAATTGCAGGAGCAGATGTGAGCATTAATTTCACTGGACCTACTGGAGGCCTTAGCTGGGAGGCTCCTGTTAATGTCATTAATGGTAACTATTCTGTTTCCTTCAATACTGAACACTCGGGAAGTTACGCTATCACCATTTCTGCTTCAAAGAATCTGTATGAAAAAGCTGAAGATACATTGTTCCTCCTAGTTGGAGAGATATCTACTACATTCACGCTGGAAAATGGAAGTGCCGCTGTTATCCGCTATGGTGAACAATTTCAACTTGTGGTCCGATATATTAATGGGACCGGTCATGGTTTAGATGTCGCTAGTATAACTATAGAGAGTATGACCCCTGCAACCGGACTTGATGCCACAAGCGCGACTCCCTTGGGCAATGGCTATTTCTCCATACTGCTTACACCTCAAGAACCTAACACATTCACAATTCTCATCAACGCTTCACTTCAGGATTATCAGACTCAATTCAAGTCATTCACACTTACTGCTACCTCGATTCAATCTCGTCTTACTGCTCAGGTGTCAGACGAGGTAATAGCTACCGATCAAACCACCGTGGTTACCTTGAACCTAACTAGTTCGGTGTATGGTCCATTAGATGGAGCGACCATATTTCCATACAACCCCCCATCTGGCCTATCTTTCTCAGTAGTGACCCCTCTGGGAGGAGGTTTGTACAATATCACAATCACTCCTCTTGAGATTGGTAGTTATCAAATTGTATTCATTGCATATGCTGCAAATCATAATGAGGCAACCACCCTAGTTTCATTAGAAGTGACTCAGATACAAACAACACTTCGCGTAGCTGGAGGGCTTTCATCAGCATCTGTTGAATACTCAAGTGGGTTTGATTTGCTGATATTCTTTGAGCGGGAAGACAATTCGATGAATATTAGCTTTGCAACCATAGATGTCACATTCACGAGTTTTGAAACCCTCGACTGGGAGAACATCTCTCTTGCTGAAGGATATATCATCAGATTCACAACAGATAAGATTGGACGCTGGGAGTTCACTGTCACCGCATCAAGGCTTGGTCATCAGACAGAGGATCTTCAATTTATTCTTTTTATCACAGAGATTGGAACCGACCTTTCTGGTTTCAGCCCCAGTGAGGACCTCAGTTTTGGGCGTGCGCATTCATTCACTTTTCACTACTATCTCCTAGGTAATGATACTTCAGGAATTGCTGGTGCAACAGTCATTGGAACTGGACCTGGTTCTGATTGGATGACTTTCGAAGATCTTGGTAACGGATATTACAACATGACAGTGATTCCTGATGGATTAGGCCGTAGGATTGTAGGATTATCATTTCAGAAGACTGGGTATCAGCTCAAGTCTTTGCAGTTTGATTTCACTGTTGTTGAAACTGAGATTCAACTTCAAATGGAGCCTTTGATTTGGTATCAGTTGCAGAATCTCAATATCACTATTCAGCTAGTTGAAACAGAAACGAGAAATCCTGTAACTGACGCAATAGTTTCCTTCCAGCTTATTCACAATCAAATAATCGAGCTTGAGGGATTTTTGAATGAAACTGACGTTTTGGGTGAATATTCATCAAGCGTTAGACCAAGTTGGTATGATGGATCAGGATACTTGCTGCGAATCTTTGTAGTGAAGGAAAACTTCGCTCTTGTTGGAGGATATTATGAAACGTCGGTTATTCAGTATGTCGATCCAGAAGCAGCAGTTGCTCTGTTTCTTGCCACCGTACTCCCTCCAATCGGGGGAATTATTGCGTTTACAATTACAGCTATAATTGGAAAAGTTGTGCTGTCTAGGAGGAAGAAAGCTCAACTTGCAATTGATTTAGCTAACAAACGAAGTTTCGATGACATCGACAATCTCATTGGCGTGATTGTGCTCCATAAGAAAAGCGGTATTCCGATCTACTCGAAAATTCCGAAGGGCGGATTTGATGAAGGCATAGTAGCTGCCTTCGTATCAGCAGTGACTCACTTTAGACAGGAGTTTGAGATGTTTGATGAGGAGCAAATGCAGGTCATTCCCATATCAGACATCATCCGAGCTGTTCAAACTCGCAGTCTCATCTGTGCCTTTGTAACAGTCAGGTCTGCCTCCATCGAACAGAATAGGAAGATGGAAGCATATGCGATGCAGGTTGGTACATACCTTGATGACAT
>CAYOSZ010000138.1:0-1263 GCA_964406715.1 uncultured Ignavibacteria bacterium
ACGCTGCAGGATTCAATCCCGTATGGGTTTTCTGTGCGGACTTGGATGGAGATGATGATCTGGACCTGGCAGCAGCGGATTGCAATACCGACTCCGTCTCCATCTTACTGAACAACGGGGATGGAACCTTTCAAACTAACGTTGACTACGAAGTGGGAGACGTTCCCTTGTCTGTTTTTTGCGCTGATCTGGATGGAGATTCGGATATAGACTTGGCTGTAGCGAATGAGGGCAGCAACTCCGTTTCCATCTTGAAAAACAACGGCGATGGAACCTTTCAGAACAAGGTCGACTACGATGCAGGATGTGATGCCTGGTCTGTTTTTTGTGCCGATTTGGACGGGGATTCGAGTCTGGATTTGGCTGTGGCCAATTACGCCTGCGACAGCATTTCCATCTTTATAAACGACGGGGATGGTTTTTTTAGGCCTCGAATCAGTTATTTTGCAGGAGTTGCTCCTCGATCAATTTTTTGTGCGGATTTAGATGGGGATTCAGATTTGGACTTAGCCGAAGTAGATGAATACTCCGACATTGTTTTCATTTTGAAAAACAACGGTGACGGATCCTTTCAACATTCCGGTGGCTATGGCGTGGGAGAAGGTCCTTTGCATGTTTTCTGCGCTGACCTGGACGGAGACGAGGATATGGACCTATCCGTGGTCAACATGAACACCTTTGATGTCTCTATATTAAAAAACAACGGGGATGGGAATTTTCAGTCAAAGGTCGATTATGGTGCGGGAGAGTTTCCTGTCTTTGTTTTCTGTGCGGATATGGACGGGGATTTGGATTTGGACCTGGTGGCGACGAGTGAGGATGATAATTCCGTTTCCATCTTAAAGAACAACGGGGATGGGACCTTTCAAACCAAAGTTGACTATCAGGTGGAACAGTGGCCCTCTTCCGTTTTTTGCGCTGACCTGGATGGAGATGACGATCTGGACATGGCAGTCACCAATCGTTTCACCAGAGAGATCTCCGTATTGATAAACCTCACCATTGAAAGTCTAATGCGTGGAGATGTTAATGAAGACTGGCTAATCGATATTGGCGATGTGGTTTATCTGGTAAGCTATCTATATAGAGGCGGTCCGGCTCCGAATCATTTATGGACCGGGGATTGCAATTGCGATGATATCATTGACATAGCTGACATTGTTTATCTGGTCAACTACCTGTACAGAGGAGGAGATCCACCCTCCTGTTGATTCTGGTGGGCGACCCAATGGATATGTAGGGACGAATCTTCCCTTCGAATTC
>CAYOSZ010000138.1:1273-6623 GCA_964406715.1 uncultured Ignavibacteria bacterium
TCGTTCAGGATAAACAAAGTCGAACCGCAGATTCGCCCGCAAAAAACAAAGGGCGGAGTTGAAGCTCCGCTCCTATATTTTTCAGGCAGCCATACTTGTTCAGGCGGGGATTAAAACCCCGCCCGAACACCGCCGTGGTTTTGGAGTGCGTCATGCCGAAGGCAGATCCGCCTATGGCGGAAAAGCTTGCTGGAACGAAGTGCAAATCCCGCCTTGCGGGGCTTTCGCGTTTTTTTGAAATACAGAACTTATTCCGCCCGCCAGCATTTGCGCTTCCAGCAAAACCGCACCAGCAAGCTGGTGCACTCCGATTTGGCTTTACGCTATCCCGTTTGAATAAGCTACTACAGAAAGGGCGGAGCTTAAGCTCCGCCCCTACGTTCCATGCCCGCATTGGGCAATTGCCACGCACGGTGATCAAAAACTCACTTCTTTTTCTTTTCCGGCTCGGGTATCTCCTCTTCTATGCCGGCCAATTTCCTGGCAAGCTCGGCTTTGTCCTCTAACTTGGCATTTGCCCGGATGACCAGCTTGGCTCCGTCCGGTGAGCCTCCGCCGTGCATACATCCGGGAACGCCGGGACCTATGGTAAGCCATTCTACCAGACGGGCAGCCCGGGTACGTGCCTCGGCCGAAGATTTTGCTTTTAAATATTTCTTGACCAGATGTCCGTATTTCTCATCCTCGAAATCCACCCAGGAGGGCATGCAACCGGTCTCTCCGATGCCTCCGGCAATGTCCTGAGCTAAAACCGAGTTCTCGTAAGGCAGGGTTCCGACGTGCACCTTGTTCACATTGGCAAGCAGAGGGTTGGGCTGCCATACCCCGGAGGGATGTTTTCTCCCTAACGTGGCGGCGGCAATTCCCATACCAAAGGTGGTCTCGTTATTGATCACCATGCGGGTCAGCTTGTCCGAGAAGACCTTTGAAGCAAGACCGTTGGCCCGAGCCATAAGCATGGCCGCTCCCACCTTCACGTCCCCCTGCCCTGCCACACAGCTGCCTATTGCAGTTCGGTAAGGCATGATGAAATTCAATACCGCACCTAAAGAATATTTATACTCCCCGCACATGAACACCCTCTCCTTGGGGATGAAGACATTCTCGAAAAGGAGATAAGCCTGGGTGATTCCCCCCTTCTTCACCGGTATGTCGAAACCTTCTTCCTCCTCCCTGGTGTCGGACGGACGGCGGGTCTCCACGATGGTCAAGCCCTCTGTGTCCCTGGGGATCACGAAGGCGATGGCCCAATCTTTGTCCGGTTCCCTGTAACCGGCCCCGGGAAGAACGAAGATCTCATTCGAAGCCGCCACCCCGCAGATCATCACCTTGGCACCCTTGATCAGGATGCCATCATCTCTTTTCTCCACCAGATGAAGATTCATGTCCGGATCATCCTGCTGTGAGGCTGATTTGGTCCTATCGCCCTTGGGATCGGTGAGGGCGCCGGAGATGGCGATATCATTCTTCTGAGCCTCGAGTAACCACTTCTTCAATCTCTCGTGATAATCCGTTCCTAATTCTTTATCCATGTCATAAGTGGTTGCCCACATTGCGTTGATGCAGTTCCAACCAACACATCTGCCGCCGGTGCACGTGCCTGTTACATTGAAGAGAAGGCGCTTCATTTTGCAGTTTGCCACCATGTCATCCACGCTTCCGATTATGGAAAGGTAACGGGATATTCTCTCCCCGGTCAGGTTTGAGGTGGTGGTGACCATGTCCTGAAACTTCGGATCGTTCTGCAGCTCGTAAATCTGGGCATGTCCTTCCACCGTGGATCTGGTTGCGGGATGGGTGGTTACGTCCTCTATCACCTTTCCGAATTTGTAGACGTTCGGCTTCATCTCCCGCAAACTTTCCTTATACTCCTTTACAGTTCTTAACGCCATGTTACACCTCCATAGTTTCTGATAGGTTCGATCTTTTTGATATTATACACAATTTGGAACAAAGGTCAAGCGTATTATGTTGATGTATTTAAAATAAGGACGAGCATCTTGTGAAAAAAAATACAAGCGTACCCGTAAAAAAGTGGTTGCTAAAAAAACGATTTTGCTTATAATAAACCTCTATTCTTGGTTGCTGCAAGGCTGATCAAGGAGATAAGGACGGACTTATGCTTATATCGAAGGTGATGGTTATAGGCGGAGGGGTTATGGGGAGGGGTATCTCCCGGCTTCTGGCAGGTGCGGGAATCGACGTTACCTTGGTTGATCTGAACCAAGCCATAATAAAAGAGAGCCTCAGGCTTCTATCCGAGGAAATGGATAACGATATAGAAAAATGGGGGATGACCTTAAGCGAAAAGAAAGCGATCCTCTCCCGGATTAAGTGGACCACAGAATATGAGGATGCCCCCAAGGTGGACCTGGTGGTGGAAGCAGCTCCCGAAGACATGGAGATTAAACAGGAATTGTTTGCCAAGCTGGATCAGACCACCCGCCCGGAGATCGTGTTGATCAGTCACACCTCCACTCTCTCCATAACAGAGATAGCCGCCGCCACCAAAAGACCGGATAAAGTTATAGGGCTGCATTTTCTTCTTCCGGTGACAAAAATACCTTTAGTGGAGGTGGTGAGAGGACTGAAGACCTCCCCGGAGACTTTGAGTCTGATCAAGGAGTTTGCGGAACAACATTTGGACAAGACCGTGGTCACGGTTCATGAATATCCCGGATACGTGACCACCCGAATCATCGTCCCGTTATTAAATGAGGCTATGCACGTGCTGATGGAGGGGATAGCCACCGCAGAGGACATCGATACCGCCATGAAATTGGGTTACGGTTTCAACGTTGGCCCTCTGGCTTTGGCAGACATGATGGGCTTGGATGAGGTGATGAAGTGGATGGAAAACCTGCTGCATGAGCTTTCCGATCATAAATACAATCCCTGCCCACTTTTGAGAAAGTTAGTGCGGGCCGGACACCTGGGAAAAAAGACCGGGCAGGGCTTTTTCAGATACGATGAGGAAGGAAACAAAATAGGAAAAGCAGACTTGTTTCCCAAATGAAAAAAGAATCGCTTGAGTCAATAATAAAAAGATATGAAAATACTGGTCTTAAACTGCGGCAGTTCATCGGTAAAATATCAATTCATAGATATCGATAAATCTTATGTGCTGGCCAAGGGAATGGTGTCGCGCATCGGTATGAGTGCGGCGGTTTTGGTACACAAACCACACGACCGACCCGAAGTCACCGTCTCCGGAGAGATGCTGGACCACATCATGGCGGTGGAGCACGTCATCGCTATTCTGCTTTCACCCAATCACGGGGTAATCCGGGATAAATCGGAGATAGATGCGGTGGGTCATCGGGTGGTGCACGGAGGCGAAAAATTTCCCGATTCGGCCCTCATAGACCGGGAGGTGATGCAGACTTTAAGAAGCTGTATCGAGCTAGCTCCGCTGCACAACCCTCACAATATCCGGGGAATAAGGGCATGCGAACAGATACTTCCCGGAGTGCCCCAGGTGGCCGTATTCGACACCGCCTTTCATCATAAGATCCCCCCCCATGCTTATGTTTATGGTATCCCGTACGTCTTGTACAAAAGATACGGGATAAGACGATACGGCTTTCACGGCACCTCCCATTTTTATGTCTCCAGACTTGCTGCCAAGATAATGAATCGTCCCATTGAGGAGTTGAAGATCATCACCTGTCATCTGGGAAACGGAGCCAGCATGACCGCAATCCAGGGCGGTGTTTCCGTCGATACCTCCATGGGATTCACTCCCTTGGAAGGGCTTCTGATGGGAACTCGTTCGGGCGATTTGGATCCGGCCATAATCCTGCACGTGATGGCTCGGGAGGAGCTGTCCCTGCACGAAGCCAATACCCTGCTCAACAAACACAGCGGGCTGCAAGGCATCTCGGGAATCTCCGGAGACATGCGAGACATCATCAGCGAAGCTCAAAAAGGGAACTCCGCAGCGGAATTGGCGCTGGAGGTTTACTGCTATCGCATCCGCAAGTACATCGGAGCCTATGCCGCGGCCCTGGGAGGCTTGGATGCCTTAGTCTTCACTGCTGGCATTGGCGAAAATTCCCCTCTGGTGAGAAAGAAATCATGCGAGAATTTGGAGTTTTTGGGTATCGAAATCGACGATCAGAAGAACAGGGAAACTTCAGACAAACGGGCAAAGGAGATCCAGACCGAAGAATCCCGGGTGAAGATCTTCTGCATACCCACCAATGAGGAGCTGGTGATAGCCTTGGATACCAAGCGGGTTATCCAGGAGGCAAGAGAGAAGCAAAGAATGGTCAAGGGAGTTTAAGTTGAAAAGATCTTTGGGGATTCTATTGTGTTTGTGCATGTTGATGGGATGTGAAAAGTCAAAGGTGGAGATTCTCCAATCCCGGCTGGACAGATTCAGAGATATCCTGCCGCCGGAATTAAGGCAGGAGTTTGACTCTGGAAATTACCAAACCGTGGTGACAGGAATTGATTCTCTTTTGCAGAACGTTTCCGTCTTCAAAGAGGATTACGAAAGGTTAAAACACCAGGAACTGATAGACGTCTTTTCTGCAGAAGAGGTGGTTGATTTCTACCGGGAGCATTTTGTGGAGGAAATAGAAAAGCTTAAACAGAAAAAGGACTCTTCTTAATCTCTTCCCGAAGGAATGGATCATATTCTTTCGAGGCTGGATTGACGATGTCGAAGCTGGTTTCGATGTTCGAAGCTCAAGGGTCGATGCTGGAAAATCTTGAATAGATGAGGAATTCCGAGCATCCAGCTTCCCTTCCAGTCCCTCAGGACAAGCGTTACCATCCGCGCCAACGATGATCGATAAACTTACCTGAGAGCTTTAAAATAAGTTGAAGAAAAGCCGGAATCTTTATCCATCACTTCGAGTATCTACTTTCTCACAGGAGGACGGATTGAACGAAATACTGGAACTGAAAAAGCTGGCTCCGGAGATTAACCTGCTTAAGCTGAATGTCCCCTTGATCACCCAGAAGGCCAAGGCGGGTCAGTTTGTGGTGCTGCGTATCAACGAGGAGGGTGAAAGGATTCCCATGTCCATCACCGATCTGAATCCGGAGAAGGGGATTCTTACCATCATCTTCCAGGAGGTGGGTAAATCGACGGCTCATCTGGCAACGTTCAAGAAGGGTGATCGTTTGACCGACGTGGTCGGCCCTCTGGGAGTACCCACGCACATGGAGAACTTCGGCACCTGTGTCTGCGTGGGTGGAGGAATCGGGATCGCCCCCATTCACTTCGTCACCAAAGCTTTAAAGCAGGCGGGAAACAAGGTGATCTCTATAATCGGAGCCCGCAGCAAGAATCTGCTGATCTTAGAGGAGGAGATGAAAAGCTTAAGCGATCAGCTTATGA
>CAYOSZ010000139.1:0-6616 GCA_964406715.1 uncultured Ignavibacteria bacterium
AGAACGGAAATGTAGGGTATGTTCTGATCGTACAACCTGGCTAAAAGAGCGGAGGTTTTGGCCATCTGCATCAACGACAGGATTCCCTCCTGCATTCTGGCGCCTCCAGAGCAGGAGACGATCACCAGGGGAATCCTTCTTTCCAGTGATCTCTCGATAGCCCGGGCTATCTTCTCCCCCACCACCGACCCCATGCTTCCCCCGATGAAGCCAAAGTCCATTACCGCTAAACTGATCTCCTTCCCATCGATCCTGGTGATTCCGGCCACCACGGCATCCTTGAGGTTTACCCTTTTCTGGGAGCTTCTGACCCGATCCGGGTATCTTTTCGAATCCTTAAACTCCAGTGGATCTGAAGCTGCCAGATCCGCATCGTATTCCTCCAGCTCCCCCTCATCTGCGATCAAATCGATGTAGTCTTTGCTTCTTATGCGAAAATGATGATCACATTTGGAGCAAACCCACAGGTTTTTCTCCAGTTCTTTTCTGTATATGATCTCCCCGCAGGAATCGCATTTTATCCAGATACCGTCGGGAAGCTCCTTCTTTCTCTGGGGGACTAATCCCTCTTTTGCCTTTCTGAACCACTCCATAGTCGTCTTCTTTCTGAAAAGTCAAAAACCGAAAAAAGAAACTGCCTGTCAGTCTTTAAGCACCGGAGTCAACCTTAACCCGCTCACTTAAAGATTCCTCACCATGATTATAGCGTCCTCGTCGGGTTGTCGGTAATACTTCCTCCTTCTGTGCACCTCCACAAAACCATAATCTCCGTAGAGACGTATGGCTGGCAGGTTAGACTCCCTCACGCTCAGTATCAAATTGGTGCAGTTCTTCTTTCTTGCCTCCCCCAGCACCCTCTTCATCATCATCCTGCCGATTCCCTTTCTTCTTAAGTGGGGTGATACCGCGAAATTAGCTATCTCCATCTGTACGTCTATATGCCAGAGACAGGCATAGCCGATAACTTGCCTGCCGGATTTGACCACCAGGGGTATGGAAAAACCATGTTTAAGCTCCTCCTGGAAAGAGGCTTTAGCCCAGGGATCGGAAAAACAGAGCTTCTCCAGACGCGCCACTTCATCCACATCCTCCTCCTTCATCCTCTCTATGGTGATGTGCTCAAGTCCTGCCAGCATTTTTGAATTTCAGTTCCGCCTCCGACATTCTGATATACAAAGGCTCCAGGGTGGTGATCTCCTCCTTTTGTCCAACTGCCAGTTTACCCATACCAATTCGAGCCACGGAGGCTCCGCTGGGTGTGGACTGATCATTTAAGGCAAAGTGTGCTTTCTTCCCCAAAAGATCCCCCAGTTCTCTCTGATAGAGCCTTGCTCCGGTCCCCACAAAAAGGGCATTTCGGGAAATCATTTTGACCAGATCTTCTATATCAGTGACCATATATTCACTTTTTCTTTTCAATTCTCCCTCACTGGTATCATAGATCGCCGCATACACCTGATCTTTTTTAGCGTCCAGAAGAGGGCAGACCGGATACCGGCAATAAAGAGAAAGCGAGGCTAAGGCATCCAAGCTGGGAACGCTCACCAGGGGCTTTCCGGAGGCAAAACACAATCCCTTGACAGTGGACAGCCCGATCCTCAGTCCGGTGAAGGAGCCCGGTCCAATTGAAACGGCAAATCCATCCAAATCGCCTATGTTCATTCCCACGGTCTTCAGAGCCAAATCGATGGTGGGCATGAGAATTTCGGAATAGGTGACCTTCACGTCGAACTTCAAATCCACCAGAATCTCGTCCTGGTCAACCAATCCCACCCCTGCGGTCATGGTGGACGTGTCTACTCCCAGAACTCTCATATTTCGGCCTCAGCGTCCTGTCATGAAATTATTTCGATCTTCGGGTCTTAAACTCTTTTAAGCAAATCTGTCGTTCCTTTTCAGAGAGAATCTTTAAGTTCACCTCCCACCTTTTCTTCGGCAAAAAGGGAGTCACCTTCTCCGCCCATTCGATCAGGGTTATCCCTTTGCCGTAGAAGTATTCCTCGTAGCCTAATTTAATAAAATCCTTCACGTTTTCCAAGCGATATAAATCGAAATGATAAATCCAGATGGGTGAGTAGTTTAATTTCCCCGGATATTCGTTTATGATCACAAAGCTGGGACTGGTTACCGTCTCCTTTACCTCCAATCCTGAGCAAATTCCCTGTACCAAAACGGTCTTTCCGCTGCCCAGGGGACCGATGAGGGCGACAACCGAACCGGGCTCAAGTTGTCCGGCCAGGCTTTTGCCGAATTCTTTTGTCTCCTCAGAGCTATTGGTCTTCTTTTCTATCATAAGGCTCAAGGTTAAGTATAAAACAAAGGGACCGGCAATTCAAGCTTTCTTTTGTCTGACCCTCATCCCATCCCGAGGAGATTCTTCGCCCCCCCTACAGGGGGACTCAGAATGACATGCAATGAAGAAAACGCCGGCCAGGATGCCCGGCCTACCAATGGTGTGGGAAGGAAACGAAGGTGTAGGGGCGAATCTTCAGATTCGCCCGTTCAATGAGGATACGATCTGTAGCAGGGGATTATAGCCCGGGCATGATAACAATTTCGCCTGGGCAAGGGTGCCCAGCCTACGAACTACCAATGATGCGGGAAGGCACGCCGAGGTGTGGGAGCGAATCTTCAGATTCGCCCAATCAATGGGAATACAAACTGTAGCGGAAATCTCCACGTCGTCCCCCGCCTAAGGCGGGGGGTCTCCTCGCGACGACAGTTTCCTTGAGCTTAAAGGATTGTGGCAACTTATTTCTTGGGCGTCATGGTGACCACCGGCAGGATCATCTCCTCCAAGGAGATGCCGCCATGCTGGAAGCTGCCCTTGTATTCTTTTTCGTATTCTGAGTATTTGGTGGGATACACGAAGTAATAATCTTCCTTGGCTATAATGTAGGTCGTGCTTATGGTATAACGAGGCAATTTATACTCCAGAGGATCCTTTATCATGAGAGCCTCTTTGGGATTGCAATTGAGGTTGTCACCGTATTTATATCTCAGGTTTGTGGAGGTGTCCCTTTTACCCCGGGCTAAAGTTCCCCTTGTGCCCCAGACGCTGCCGTGATCTGTGGTCAAAACCACCGTGCAGTCCTGAGTGGAGAGGTATTGCAGAACCTTAAACAGGGAGGAATGCAAAAACCAGGGTCTGGTTAAGGATCGATAAGCGGATTCATCCGGCGTCATCTCCTTTAATATCTCCGATTGAGACCTGCCGTGAGCCAGAATGTCCAGAAAATTGAACACGATGGAGAGAAGGGAGGTGTTCTTGTAAGAGGAGATTCTCTTGGATAAATATTCCCCTTCTTTCGCATCCAGCACCTTCACGTATCTGGTGGTATCCGATTTCAGCCTCACCCCCATCTTTTTGAGCTGATCGTCTAAAAGCTGGTGCTCATATCTGTTCCGGCTGGAATCATCGCGGGTTCCGGCTTTCCACAGCTCCGGATACCTGCGGGCAAGCTCGGATGGGAAAAGCCCGCTGAAGATGGCATTGCGGGAATAGGGCGTGGCAGTGGGCAGGATAGAATAATAGTAATCCCTCTGGATGTGGAAGAACTCGTCCAACAGCGGTTCAATGGTCATCCATTGATCCAGCCGCATGCAGTCCATCACTATGAAGATCGTCCGTATCCTCCGGGAGAGGAGCGGGAACAGGTTTTGCTTCACCACGTCCATGGAGAGAGGAGGGGAATCCTCCCTGGCTAACCATTTAAGATATATATTTTCGATGTGTTTGCCGAACTCTATGTTACACTCGCGTCTCTGCCCCTCATGGGTCTGCCTTAAATCAACGTCACCGAAATTATCGATCTCCAAATCCCATTCGCTTAAGGTCCGGTGAATGCTGATCCATTCCTGCCAGCTTAAAGCTCCGAAAAGAGCGGACCTGATCTTCCCTGAGCTTTGCGCATAGTCTTGAGCCAGCCTCTGGGTTCTGATTTTTCTTGTCTCCAATATCTTCTTGGCGGCGGAGAGAATCTGGCTGGGATTGACCGGTTTGGTGAGATAATCATCGATCTTCTGCCCGATAGCTTGCTCCATCAGGTTCTCCTCTTCGGATTTGGTCACCATGATAACCGGCAGGTGCGGGCTCTTCTCTTTGATCTCCTCTAAGGTGGTTAGGCCGTCCTTGCCCGGCATCATCTCGTCCAAAAGCACCAGATCAAAGCTTTTCTTCCCCACCAGAGCCACGGCATCGTCACCGTTGGAAGCTTCGGTCACCTTGTAGCCCCGCCCCTCCAAGAATATTATGTGCGATTTCAACTGATCAATCTCGTCGTCCACCCATAAGATATTCTTAATCTCTTCCTTCATATTCTCCCCTTCTAAAAACGTTTAAGGTTTAAGGCTTAAGGTTTGAACTTTAAACATTAAACTTTGAACTTTAAACATTTAGCATCTCAAGCGATTATCAGATTCTCCCCATCCATCTCCTTAGGTTTATCCACGTTCATCAGATGAAGAATGGTCGGTGCCACGTCGGCAAGCTTTCCGCCTTCTCTTAATTTGCCCTTAAAATCCTCCATCACCAGGGCGAAAGGGACCCGGTTAGTGGTATGTGCGGTGAAAACCTGACTGTTATCCGGATCGATCATCTTTTCTGCATTGCCATGATCAGAAGTAACCAGAGCAATTCCATCCACCTTCCTAACGGCAACCACCACTTCTCCAACACATTTATCCATAGCTTCGACGGCTTTGATCGCAGCCGAAAGGACGCCGGTATGCCCCACCATATCCGGATTGGCATAATTCAGGAGGATGAAATCGTACTTATTGGATTTGATCTCCCTCACCACTCTTTGGGTAACCTCGAAGGCGCTCATCTCCGGTTTCAAGTCATAGGTGGCAACCTTGGGCGAGTGGATCAGGATCCGGTCCTCTCCCTTGAATGGTTTCTCCTCTCCCCCGTTGAAGAAAAAGGTCACGTGGGCATATTTCTCGGTTTCGGCTATGCGTAGCTGACTTTTTCCTTTCCTGCTCAACACCTCCCCCAATATGTTGGTGAGTTTAACCGGAGGAAAGGCAACCTTAGAGTTCAGCTTCTCGTCATGCAGGGTCATGCTGATCAGATCGATGGTCAGATTGTCCGGTCTGGCGAACTCCTTGAATTCCCGGTCGGTTAAGGCATAAGAAAGCTCCCGGGCACGGTCAGCCCGGAAATTGAAGAATATCCCCACGTCACCTTTCCTGATCCTTCCGTCTTGCTGCTGCTTGTTGCCTCCGACCACCATGGGTATAATGAATTCATCGGTGACGTTATCTGCATAGGACTTCTTAATGGCACTAATGGCATCGACGGCATGATTCCCATCACCGAAGACCATGGCTCGATAAGCCTTTTCCACCCGATCCCATCTTTTGTCTCTGTCCATGGCATAGTACCGACCCGCCACCGTGGCCAACTCTCCCACACCATACTCTTTGAATTTATCCAGAAGCTCTTGAACGTATCCTGCACCTGCGGTAGGGGAAGTATCCCTTCCATCCAAAAAAGCATGGACGAATACTTTCCTGACTTTCCTTTCTTTAGCCAGCTTGAGTAAAGCATATAGATGTTTGGGGGAGCTATGTACACATCCATCCGAGACCAGCCCCATAAGGTGTAAGCATACATCCCTCTTTTTAGCTTTCTCCATCCCCTCCACCAGTACGGGGTTCTCGAAGAAAGATTTATCCTCGATGGCCCTGTCGATCCGGGTGATCTCCTGATATACCACCCTGCCAGCGCCTAAATTGAGATGCCCCACCTCGCTGTTTCCCATCTGCCCCTGGGGAAGTCCCACGTCCAGACCGGAGGCACCCAGAGTGGTATGCCGGTATCGGGCGAAGATCTCATCTAAGTTGGGCTTGGAGGCCAAAGCGATGGCGTTCCCCTCTTTTTGAGGTCTCAGCCCATATCCGTCCATCACCAGGAGAAGAATCATAATGTCACCTATCTTGATTGTAAGTTAAGAGATCTTTGATCATTCCGATGAAGTCATCTAACTTTTTACGTTAGAACAAGGCGAATCGATAGATTTGGTATCTCCTAAAGTGATTGCCATTCCCCCGAATTTAGGAGTACATCACCTGGTTGAATAAACATCCACGAAAAGAACGCGGGAACTCTGAACGGATTCTCCTGTTTCCTGGCGATCGGTCAAAAAGGAGATGTCCTGACTACGATCCAAAACAATACAGAAATCCGTCCTCTGAACCAATGAAGATCTTCCCGTCAAAGTAGGCTGGGGAGGCGGAGATCATCCCTTCTGTTTGATATCTCCACAGAAGTTTCCCTGTAAAGCGGTTCAGGACGTAAAAATTGCCGTCAAACGACCCAAAGAAGAGTTTGTCACCCACCGCGATGGGTGAGGAGCGAACCAATCCCCCGGTTTTGAATTTCCAGCTGAGTTTTCCGGTCCTCTGATTCACCGCATAAACGAAATAATCGTTTGACCCGATATATACCAGACTATCGGCAGCTGCGGGCGAGGAGAATACGTCGGCTCCGGTCTGAAATTTCCACAAGAGCAAGCCATCCTCAAGATTCAGGGCATAAAGATTTCCGTCCACCGATCCAAAAAACACCATTCCATTCATCACCGCCGGAGCAGAGTAGATGCTCCCTCCG
>CAYOSZ010000140.1:0-6530 GCA_964406715.1 uncultured Ignavibacteria bacterium
TCTCCGGAACGAAGAAGATCATTTTTTTGATTTTGGCATCCCAGTCATTCTCTTCCAGCAATCCGGCATCCTGTACCCGGAAAAACAGCGTGTTGTCAAAAAAAGATTCCAGCACATAGACGTCAAAAAGGCTGCAAAGCTCTCGTGTGCCGTTGTCATATAGCCATTTCCTGGCGTTGGACGAGCGACTGCGTCTGAGATTCTTCGAGCTTAAATCTATCTCCACCCGAAAGCCGTCCTGTGCTTCGAACGTGCTCAAAGCGTCATTGAATCCCCGGGAGTAGTCTTGAATAAGGCTATCGGTCGAAGCCAAAATTCCATCGTAACCGTAAACCTCTTTTGCCTTATTGACAAGATCATCAGTCTCATCCTCCTTCACACCAAGCTTCTCTCTTAGAAGCTGGGCATAGGTAAAGTCGGGACCGGCCCTTTGAGCTTTACCTTTCCAATCGATTCCGAAGTAATCCAACAGAAACCCCTGTGCGCTTCCCATCGGATATATCCTGTTTCGGGGCATATCCTCAGGCGAGATCGAGTTGCCGGTCATACGATCCTGGAAATCATCTAGCAGGTATTGGGGCATGGAAACGGAATCGAAATCCTCCGACAGGGGACGGGTCAAACCCGAAAGGGAAGAGTTGTATCTCAGGCGGATCATAAGATCGATGCTTTTCATCTCCACGTATCTGGCGGTCCCTTCGTTGATCTCCTGTCCCTGCTCGTATCGTGCTACAAAGGAATCCGACTGCTTCCAGCGATGATCCCGCACAACCACAAATTGCTTGGTCAGGTCCCGGCATTTTCCGTCGTTTCCTTCGGCTGCGGCTTTCAGTGCATCCATCAGAAGTCGCATCTCCAGACAAGCTAAAGTCGTGTTTTGGGCATCCTGAATGGGATACTTCTGTTCCCGCTCCCAGGGGATTTCACCGAAGGCGGGGTGCTCACCATACTGTTGATATTCGTGAAAGTTCTCGTGAACGATGAATCCAAAAAGCTCCACATTGGATTTTTTTGTAAAGGGAACCGCCGCGAAATCCACCGTATCGATGGAAAGACCGAAGCCAAGCTGTCCGGACAAATCTCCGTACAATCCCTCATAAACCAGCACATTAGTACCCAGGTCCGGCCAGTCTTTCGGATAGGTGGAAAAGCCATCTATTTCCTTCGGACAGTTGAATAAAAGCGCCCTCTCGGGCATATAGAACATGAATGGTTTTTTGGCAAGATTATATCCGGGCCAAATCGAGTCAGGGAACTGCTTGAACAGTTGAATCACGCCTTCGCATACCGCAAGCGCTCTATAATCATCCTGGGTTAGCTGCTCCCCGTTCAGGCTGGCTACAAACATCAGTGATAAAACAAGCGCCAGTAAGCCAACGAAAGCAAATATAGAAATGACCCTCAATTTCACTGTCGCATTCCCTTTCTGATTATACTTTAAAAACGAGATGAATGATAGAAAAGTTTCAATAGGTCTGCTCGGTTGTTCTATTATGTGTCGGCATTGTTCTCAAGATACCACCGGAGGAGTGAACCATATGGCTCATACCAGGTAAAAGAATACCAAATTCTCCCTCCATCAATGATTCGACGAACTCACCACAAGCAGGAGTGAATGAAAGGGAGGGTGAGAGTTTTTGTAGTTGCTAAATTTATTGAGCGTTTGTTTTAGCCTGCTCCCTCGACTCCCTCAGGATGATTAGCTAACCGAACCATGAATCGATCAACTACCACCTCAGACCCACTCGTACAGGGATTAATCCTTTCCTACGTATGGTCGTGTCATTCTGAGACGCAGCCGAAGAATCTCAAGTCGAGATGCTTCACTTCACCCTGCACCGAATGGTGCAGGGCTACGCTCAGCATGACAGATGGAACGGGAGAGAATAAAAGGGAGGGTGACATAAAAGAGCAAAATTCAAAATGAAAAGTTCAAAATTGCAATTCAAAAATCAAAAAGTCATTCGTTCCTTTTCTAAATTGTCCAATTTTGAATTTTGCTCTGCAATTTTTCCTTTTGCTTTTTTAATTCTGAATTAGCATTAATCATCTCGCGGACAGGGAGTTACCCTGTCTCTGCAAATAAAAAGCCGCCTGGCTTACGCCTGGCGGCCTCGAGGCATTTCTCTCCTTCTTCCAGTACGAACGCCTTATGCGGACTTCAATTCTGACGTGCACATGGGGCAGCGGGTGGCTTTGATCGGAATGGTGGAAAAGCAGTGCGGGCATTCCTTTGTGGTCGGCTCGGCCGGCGGCTCTTCCTCTTTTCGCTTAAGCTTGTTGATACTGCGGATGAGCATAAACACGGCAAAGGCAACTATGATGAAGCTGATGATGGTGTTTATGAACGTGCCGTAGTTCAGTGAGACTGCACCTGCAGCCTGGGCATCGGCTAAAGATGCATACGGACCCGCAACCTCGGCACCAGATTTGAGAATGATGAAAAGGTTGGCAAAATCCACGTTACCCAAAAGCAGCCCAATCGGCGGCATGATCACGTCGGAGACCAACGACTTAACGATGGTGCCGAACGCCGCACCGATTATGATGCCCACTGCCATGTCGACCACGTTGCCCCGCATGGCGAATTCCTTAAATTCCTTGAGCATAAGGTTCCCTCCTTCTTACAAAAGTTAACGGTTCACAGTTTACTGTTCACTGTTTACAGCTATTAGTTATCGGTGTATTCAGGCTTGCATCCCGAACGAAGGCGCCCCGCCGTGTAGGGGCGAATCTTCCCTTCGAATTCCTCAGGGCGGTGAGCCCTTCAGCTTCGTTCAGGATAAACAGAGTCGAACCGCAGATTCGCCCGGATGTGGGCGGAGCTTTAGCTCCACCCCTACATCTGTTTCCTCCTTCGAAAAAACGGTTACAGTGACAATCCTCCTCCATACGGGTATGTCTGTATGGCTGTCCGCTCACCTGTCCCTGCGCATTACATGTTTTTATCTCATCTTGCCTCTGGCCAGCGAAGCAAAGATGCCGCCGAAACAGAGGACGGTGAAGATGGTGAATGCCGTTTTGGCGCTTTGCAGGAAGGCGGGGTAGTTTTCGGGGGTAATTTCCACCCTGCCGATATAAACGGCGAATACCAGCATGGCGATACCCATGGAAAACATCTGCCCGGTCAGCCGCATGGTACCCACCGTAGCCGCGGCAACTCCGTAAGACCTTTTCTCAACGGAACTCATAATTGCATTGGTGTTGGGGGAGGAGAAAAGGGCTAAGCCGAAACCGATTACTATCAAACTGGTGATGACGAATCCCACACCGGTGTTCTGACCCAGGAAGGTGAACATAAAAAGTGCGATCATGGTGAATCCCATCCCGATTGACGCAACCACTCTCGGCTCGATCCTGTCCGACAGCCTTCCGGCAAGAGGCGAAAAGAGAGCCATGATCGCAGGCTGGGACACCAAAATCACGCCCGCATGTTGGGGATCAAGACCCTTGGTGTACTGCAGGTATAAGCTCAAAAGAAAACCCACGGCAAAGGTGGCGCCGTAATTGATCAGGGCGGCTAAACTGGAGAAGGCAAAGACGGTATTGTTTCTGAAGAGATCTATGTCGAAGACCGGGCTTTTCGCCCTGGTCTCCCACTTGACGAATGCTGCCAGCCCCACAATGCCGATTAAGATCAACCAGGCACCGGATGCGGCGGGCAAAAGAGAGAAACCGTACATCATGGCCGGAAGCATGAGTCCATATATTACGGAGCCGACAAAATCGAATTTCTCCCCCTTTGCTTCGGCCCATTCACCTTTTAGCTTCCACACCGTGAAAGCAATGATCAAAAGGCTCAAAGGCACGTTTAAGAAGAAAATGCTCCTCCATCCTAGGTGTTGGGTCAAGAACCCTCCCAAAAAAGGTCCTAAGGAAAGCCCCGAATAAACAGCAGCAACGTTTATCCCCAAAACCTTCCCTCTCTCGCCGACCGGAAATACCGAGGTTAAAATTGCCACCCCGGTGCCAAAGATCATGGCGCTGCCGATTCCCTGTAAAATCCGGGCACAAAGAAGCAAGATAGCTGAGGGGGCAATCGCCGAGACAAAAGACGAAAGGGCATAGGTGAGTATGCCGTATAAGAAAATCCTTTTCCTTCCGTGTATGTCGGCTATCCTTCCGAATGGTACCAAAAACATGGCAGCGGATAGAATATACGAGGTGGCGATCCAGCTCAGCAGGACCGCATCCATGGCAAATTCCCTTCCGATGGTGGGAAGGGCGATGTTGACCGAGGAGCCCATGAAGGGCGTCAGAAAAGAGGTCAATGTGGCCACGAGCAAAGCGGCTCGTTTGGTTGCAGCGTCGTCCATAGATATCTAAACTCGTAGTGATTTACATGGTGTTAGCCTCAGGCTTAACCTGTGCTTCCGTCTGGGAATCGCGCGACTATACGACTTCGGAGTCGATTGTCCACACGGCCTAAAGGCAGCAACTGCCATGTCAGAAATGCAAAACCATTTACTTCTTGCCCACAGGCATGATGTAGATGATCTTTTCCTCCGGAGGAAGATTTAAAGCCTTTGATACCTCCTCGGGATTAAAACCTGCCATAACCACCGTTCCCAGATCGAGGGAGACG
Organism: uncultured Ignavibacteria bacterium; assembly: GCA_964406715.1. Classification (GTDB taxonomy): domain Bacteria; phylum Zixibacteria; class MSB-5A5; order MSB-5A5; family SM1-73; genus SM23-73-3. The sequence goes on from CAYOSZ010000140.1 coordinate 4,586, forward strand.
GCCTGAAGGTAGACGTTCTGTGCTGCATGACCGGCTTCCAAGTACATCCATTCGGGTCTTTGGGAGCGCTCGGAATCTCCGGCAATGATAAGCGCCACCGGAGCGCTCTTGATGGGAGCCTGCCCCGCCGCTTCAAATAGCTTTGCCTTGACGTCTCCTTTGGCCATTTCCTCCAGTTCGTGCCCCTCCGGTCGATATCTGTACATTCCCGGGGACAGGTCCGTGACGTTTCCCGAAATTAAATACAGTTCCAGAAAGTACGAAGCCCTGGCAGACGGTGCGGTTCTCTTGCCGCTTGTAGAATCCGTGATACCCTGAGCCGCCCATAGAATCTGGGAAACCTGTCCCAGACTCAACGGCTCGTCTTTGTATGTGCGGATCGATCTCCTCAGCGACAGAGCTTTTTCAACCGATACCGGGCCATCCAACTTCGGTGTGGGCAGTTTGACCATCTCAACCACCGGAGTTTCCTCCTGAGCAACGGCAACGCGGCTCAGATCGTGAAAGTGAAAGAATACGGGCACAGAAAATACTCCGATAAACAATAGTACAAAAACAGCAATCAAAATTTGTCTTTTCATACTTTATCTCCTTTTAGTTTTGTGAAATTATATATTCTCTTACCCTTTTTTGAAAGTCCGAACAATCCTCCCCCTGTTAGCTTGGAGACCATTTCCTCTTCTTTCAGATGATGATCATTGCATGACAAAGTCCCGTTTGGTTTCAACACCCGGTGAAGTTCCTTCAACACGGCATCCGGTTCGCTCAAATCGTGCAGGATATCGCAAAGTAAGACTACGTCTATGCTTTCGTTCTCCAGTCCGGTTGCGCAGTCGGATTGAATGGTTTCGACATTGGTCAATCCTCTTTTTGAAGCAAGCTTTTGAACCTGCCGAATGGCCAATGGATGAATGTCCAGGGCATACACCTTTCCCCTCGTCCCCACTAATTTGGCGGCAGCAATCGAATAACTCCCAGCACCACAGCCAAAGTCAAGTATACGAAAACCGGGTCTTATCTCTATCTCTTCCAAGATAGTTTTTCTCGGAGAGAATAGATCACGAGATTTGTACATAAAACATAAGACCTTAAAATGAGAATCGGACATTGGTTTGTCCATTAAGTCCTCTCCTGGCAACAGGTTTTCACCAGCGACCTTGAAGCTCTCGCAATTGATAGGTCAACTCACGGAGCCGTAGATGGATCCCAACTGGTACGCAGGTTCTCGTTAAAGGAATCCAGAAGGATCATATCGTCAGGTGAGATGGTAAAATCGAAAACGTCTGCGTTTTGCAAAATTCTATCCCTTATCGACGACTTTGGTATTACTATAATCTTCTTTTGCAGCGCCCAGCGGATTAAAATTTGAGCCGGACTCTTGGAATACCTCGAGGCGACTTTCGCCAATCTGGGATCATTTAGCTTATGTCCCTTGGTGAGCGGGCTGTATCCCTCCAGTTGAATCCGGTGAGCACGGCAGAACTCCAAAAGATCCTTTTGATAGAGATAGGGGCTGAACTCGACCTGGTTAACCGCAGGGACTGTGGACGAATTGCCTAAAAGCTCCTCCAGGTGCCATATCATGTAATTGCTGACGCCGATGGCTCGACATTGACCTTCCGTCAGCAGAGTTTCCAGCGCCCTCCATGAATCCTTTCGCAGATTCTCCACCGGCCAGTGAATCAGGTAGAGATCAACGTAGGACAAACCTAACCTCTTTCTGCTTTTTTCGAATGCGGCTATGGCTTTGTCGTATCCGTGGTCCGAATTCCATAACTTGGTGGTGATGAAAACCTCCTCCCGCCGAATGCCGCTTTCTCTGAGGGCTTCTCCCACGTCCTTTTCGTTTCCGTACATGGCTGCAGTGTCGATATGCCTGTAACCTGCCTTCAGAGCGCAGAGAACCGCTTCCTGTGTTTCCTTTCCGCTGCGGGACTGATAGGTG